>NZ_JBHWUR010000111.1:0-24613 GCF_042737755.1 Streptomyces sp. NPDC059994 | reverse complement strand
GGGGGGGGGGCCCCACCCCCCCCCCCCGGGGGCGGCCCCCCGCGGGGGCGGGGGGGGGGCCCCCCCCCCGGCCCCCCCCCACCCGTCCTCCCACCGGCCTGCGGCCTGCGGCCCGCCGGGAAGCTCAGGCCGGGGGCGGCTCCTCCCCGGGCCGCTGCCCACCGGCCTGCTGCTCGGCGGACTGCTGCGCGGACGTCTGCTGCTCCGCGGGCTGCTGCCCGGACGCGTCGATACCGAGGGCTTCCTTCGCCCTGTCCTGCGCCTGGTCGACCTGACCGGCGAACCGGCCGCCGGTCCTCTCGTCGACCTCGTCGCCGACGGATTCGACCAGGTCCTCCGCCTTGTTCTGGGCCTGGTCCTTGAAACGGTCGAGGATCCCCATCCGCGGTCTCCTTCGTCGGGGGGAGGCAGGGACGGTCACGACGCTACGCGCCGCCGCCCCGTTCCGGACGGGCCGCTGCCGGTGGAGAGGGGCACGGCCGGGTGCGGGCCCCGCGCCGCCGTGCGCGGGCGGCCCGCCCGGCCGCGGCTTTCCGCCTTCGAGCCCCTATGGCCGCCGGGTGGCCGGGTAGGACTCTTAGGATCGCGGGGTTCCGCCAACTTCCTTCGAGGACGGCCCGTTGTGATGCGTACGTACCGAATCGCCCTTCCCGCCGCCGCGCTCGCGGCCGCGCTCGCCCTCACCGGATGCTCCGACAGCAAGACCGACGCCAAGAAGGCGAAGCCCGGCGCGCCCGCCGCGCAGGGATCCGCCGCGGCCGCCGTCGACACCCTCACCGTGAAGGGCCGGGCGGCGAGGACCGGTTACTCGCGCGACCAGTTCGGCAAGGGCTGGACCGACACGGACGCCAACGGCTGCGCCACCCGGGAGGACATCCTCAAACGGGACCTCAAGGACCTGAAGTTCAAGGGCAGGTGCGACGTCGTGTCAGGCACGCTGAACAAGGACGTGTACACCGGCGAGACCATCAAGTTCGTACGGGGCAGCAGCAAGGTCGACATCGACCATGTGGTGGCCCTCTCGGACGCCTGGCAGAAGGGCGCCCAGCAGTGGGACAAGAAGAAGCGGGTGGCCTTCGCCAACGATCCGCTGAACCTGCTGGCCGTGGACGCGAGCGCCAACCGCCGCAAGAGCGACGGCGACGCGGCGACCTGGCTGCCGACGTTCGCGGCGGGCCGCTGCACGTATGTGGCGGACCAGGTGGCCGTCAAGAAGAAGTACGGGGTGTGGGTGACGGACGCCGAGAAGGAGGCGATGAAGAAGGTCCTCACCGAGTGCCCGCAGCAGAAGCTGCCCACGGGGTGAGGCCCGGCCGCCTCTCCGGCCACGGCGTGCGGCCCGGCCGCTGCTCGTGGCACGGCGTCTCCGCCTGGCACGGCTGACGCCCAGCCCGTCTTGAACGTGCCCCTGTTGCCTTGAACATGCCCTCCGGGGTGCCTGTGGCCTTCGTACCGCCGAGCGGCTGCTCGGCGAGGGGCGGATCACCCCGGGTGGACATCCTCGGCGCGATCCTGCCGGCCGTCGCCGCCCGGCACGGCGAGGGCTACCCGGCCGTGCGGATCCCGCGTACGCAGTACGCGGCGACGCCGATGGGCGACGGCCAGTACCGCCGGGCGCTGCCCGAGCTGCGCCGGCTCGCCGAGGAGCGGGCCGCCGGGGCGGGCCCTGCCGACCCGCAGGCCCTGGCGTTCCGCCACGACGCCGCGCTCTGCCCGGAGCAGCTCGGTGACGGCGCCGCGCTCTGCCCGGAGCAACTCGGCGCGGGCGCCGCCGCGCTCGCCGGGTACCGCGCGGTCCTGCCGTACTTCGAGAGCCGCTACGGCACCGGCGACCCGGCCCGCGCGGCCGGGATCCGGCGGCGCGTCGACGGTCTGCCGCGCCTCCCGTCGCCCGCGGGACGCGCTTGACCATTGCCTTTCCCTGACCGGCGGATGCATCCCGCCGGACTTCTTCTGGCAAAAGTACGGGAAAGCGCGAATCGGACAGACGGAACAACTTATTCCACTTAAGCAATGGGTTGCTCAAGCGGCTGCCAAGAACAGGTCTGCTGACTGTCATTTAGGTGCTCTTTACGGACAGGATCGGCGCGTTTCTGTCTTTGGCCGATCTGTGCCCATCTCCAGGGAGTCGCCTCGTGCGCCCGCGCCCCTTCCGCCGTTCCATACGGCGGCCTTCGTTGTACCGCCGACGTCAAAGACGTGTGGCGCTGCTGCTGCTCACCAGCCTCGCACTGATGCTGACCACCCAGCAGGCCATGGCCGACGACGCCCATCTGGGCCGTATATCGCTGCCCAGTCTCAGCTCGATCACCGCCTGGTTCAAGGACCCGCACTGGGGCTCGCTGCCCAAGCAGCAGAGCGGCACCGCCGCCGGGCACAGCCACCACGCCGCCGCCGCCGCGACCAAGGCGAACAAGGGCAAGGGCCACAAGCCGGGCAAGGGCCACGGCGAGCTCGACGCGTACCACCCGTACGCGAAGGCCACCAAGGGCGGCAAGAGCCGCTCGGCCCAGGGCTTCAATGCCAAGACGAGCCACCGCAATCCGGCCAAGTCGTCCCGTACCGCCACGGTCTTCGACAACGCGGACGGCACGCTGACCCGGCAGGTCGCCATGACGCCGGTGAACTACAAGGACGAAGAGGGCAAATGGCAGCCCATCGACGTCGATGTGAGAGCCGGTCCCGACAAGCGCTGGCACGAGTCCGCCAACTCCCTCGACGTGGACTTCGCCGCCAAGGCCGCCGACTCGGCGCTCGCCTCGTTCGCCACTGACGGCTCGCACGCCCTCAGCTACGGCCTCCAGGGCGCGGCCCCCGTCACCGGCACCGCGCACGGCTCGCGCGTCACCTACGCGAACGTGCTCCCCGGCACCGACCTGGAGCTCGCGCCCACCGCGACCGGGCTCAAGGAAGCGATCGTCCTGCACTCGGCGAAGGCCGGGAACACCTGGACCTTCCCCCTCGACCTCAAGGGCATGACAGCCCGCCAGGCCAAGGACGGCTCCATCGACCTGGTGGACACCGCGGGCAAGACCGTCGAGCGCATCCCTTCCGCGTACGCCTACGACGCGAAGGTCGATCCGCGCTCCGGTGACCCGGCCACCACCCACTCCGTGACCTACGAGCTGGTCCGCCAGGGCGCGAAGACCGCGCTGAAGGTCACCCTTGACCCGCGCTGGCTGCACGACCGCGCCCGCGTCTTCCCGGTCACCGTCGACCCGACCGTCACCGACGGCTGGACCACCACCTACGCCGAGTCCGGCGCCCCCGGCGACCACTCCTCGGAGCAGACCGTCAAGGTCGGCTCCTACGACTCCGGCCCGCACTCGGCGGCCGCGTACGTCAACCACTGGTACAACACCTGGGACGGCACGCACGCCACGGTCACCTCGGCGACCCTGCACCTCTTCGACACCTGGGCCTCCACCTGCACCCCGGAGCGGTTCGACGTCGCCCTGGTCACCCAGGCCTGGAAGCCGAACACGGTGACCGGCTACCCCGGCCCGTCCTACGGCTCCTCCATCGGCAACGCCACCCCGAGCGTGCCCAAGGCCTGCGCCAACACCGGCGCCGACCGGACCGTGGGCGACTGGGTGGACGTGCCGCTGACCACCAGCGCGATCCAGGGCTGGTTCAACGGCACCACCGCCGACAACGGCCTCGCCGTCTACGCGGCCACCAACGACAATCTGCACTGGAAGCAGTTCGGCTCGTTCAACGACCCGGCGCTCGGCCCGTACATGTCGGTCACCTACACCGGCAACGCGGCCCCGCAGATCTACCAGCAGTACCCGAACAACAACGCCGTCGCGGACACCACCACGCCCCACCTGACCGCCTGGGCGGGCGACGACGTCACCACGACCCCGCAGTACGACTTCCAGGTCTACGACAACACCAACACCAAGATCGCCGACTCCGGGCTGATCGCCAACGGCGACTGGACCGTCCCGGCGGGCAAGCTCAAGTGGGGCCAGACGTACTACTGGACGGTCCAGGGGTACGACGGCTCGCTCTACACCCCGGCCGCCGACTGGTACGCGCTGCAGATCCAGGTGCCCCAGCCGGTGATCACCTCGGGGCTCTCGCAGAACAGCGGCGACCACGGCTTCGACGCCTCCAGCGGCAACTACACCACCAGCGACACGGACGCCTCCCTGTCCACCGTCGGCCCCAGCCTCGACGTGGTGCGCGACTACAACTCCCGTGACCCGCGCTGGACCGGCTCGTTCGGCGCCGGCTGGTCGTCGATCTTCGACACCCGGGCCACCGAGCAGTACAACGCGTCCGGCGCGGTCACCAGCGCGGTCGTCTCCTACCCGAACGGCTCGCAGGTCGGGTACGGCAAGAACGGCGACGGCAGCTTCTCGGCCGGCTCCGGCCGCTTCTCCACCTTCAAGTCGGTCACCGGCGGCTACTCGCTGACCGACAAGGACGACACCGTCTACACCTTCACCCAGGCGCTCGGCTCGGGCGGCTACGGCCTCACCTCGGTGACCGACGCCAACGGCCGCGCCCTGACCTTCACCTGGTCCGGCGGCCATGTCTCCAAGATGGCCTCGGCCGTCTCCGGGCGCGCCCTGAACGTCACCTGGTCCACGCCGTCCGGCGCGACCGCCGCGCACGTGGCGACCGTCGTCACCGACCCGGTCGTCGGCACCGACCAGTCCACCGCGCTGACCTGGACCTACGGCTACACCGGCGACCAGCTCGTCTCGGTCTGCCCGCCGTCCTCCACCACCGCCTGCACCAAGTACACCTACACCGCGGGCTCCCAGTACCAGAACGCCTCGCTCGACCTCGACCCGCGCGCCATGTGGCCGCTGACCGAGTCGTCCGGCACCGTCGCCAAGGACGCCGTCCTCGGCAACGAGAACACCCTCGACGCCACGTACAAGAACGTCACGCTCGGCCAGGCGGGCCCGCCGAACGGCGGCACCGCCGCCGGGTTCAACGGCACCTCCTCCGCCGTGGCGCTCCCCAACGACACCGGCAACAACACCGACTCGGGCGCCCTGTCGCTCTGGTTCAAGACCTCGGCCGGTCCCGGCGTGCTCTACTCGTACGCCTCGCAGCCCATCGACGCGGGCAACGCGGCGGGCTACTACACGCCGTCGATCTACGTCGGCAGCGACGGCAAGCTGAACGCCGAGTTCTGGTACAGCGGCGGCATCGCCCCGCTCACCACCTCCGCCTCGGTCGCCGACGGCAGGTGGCACCACGTGGTGCTCTCCGCCGCGGGCAACTCGCAGTCGCTGTTCCTCGACAACGCCAAGGTCGGCTCGCTGTCGGGCACCGTCTCCATCAAGAGCGGCACCGCCTTCGGCAAGAACCAGCCGTTCAACTACCTCGGCACCGGCTTCCTCGGCGGCAACTGGCCCGACCAGCCGCACCAGAGCAGCACCAGCAAGACCGGCTACGCCACCTACTTCAACGGCTCCATCGCGGGCGCCGCGTGGTACGACCGCCCGCTGGTCGCCGCCGACGTCAGCGCGCTCTACAACTACGGCACGCACGCCTCCAGCCTGCTCGCCTCGGTCACCCGCCCGTCCGGCAAGACGTACGCGGCGATGACCTACGACCCGGGCACCGCGGCGCTCACCCAGCTCACCGACGAGAACGGCGGGGTCTGGAAGCTCGGCGCCCCCACGGTCACCGGCTCCAGCCAGACCTACCGGGGCGCGGTCCTCGGCGGCGCACCCGCCACGTACTTCCGCTTCGGTGAGGCGGCGGGCGCGGGCACCGCGGTCGACGAGACGCGCGGCGGCACCGGCACGTACAGCAATGTGACGCTGGGGGCCACCGGGCCGTTCAGCGACCAGAAGACGGCGGCCTTCAACGGGACCAGCTCCTGGGTGAAGGTGCCGGACGTCCAGACCGGCAGCACCTCCGCCTCCGCCGAGCTCTGGTTCAGCACCACGCGCGGCGGCGCGATCCTGATGAACGCGCAGAGCGCGCCGATCGGCGGCACGGTCTCCTCGACCACCCCGCAGCTGTGGATCGGCACCGACAACAAGCTGTACGGCGGCTTCTACACCACCTCCGGCTCCGTCCAGATGGGCACCACCGGCACGGTGACCGACGGCAAGTGGCACCACGTGCTGCTGAGCGCCTCGCCCACCAGCCAGACGCTGTACCTGGACGGCACCCAGGCCGCCACCAAGGCCGGCACGGCCGCGCTCACCACGGGCGGGCGCACCACCGACTACCTCGGCGCCGGCACCACCGGCTCCGGCTGGGCCGGTCTGCCCTACCCGGCGACCGTGTACTTCAACGGCTCGCTCGCCGAGGCCGCGACCTACCGCTCGGCGCTCACCGCGCAGGACGCGGCGGCGCACTTCCAGGCCGCGAAGAACTCCACGGGCCTGCTGCCGGTGTCGACCGTCAAGGTCACCTCCCCGGCCAACGCCACCCTCACCTACCAGTACGACGTCAACCACAACAACCGGACGCTGACGGAGACCGACGGGCTGGGCAACACCACCAGCTTCGGCTACGACACCGGCGGCTTCGAGCACACCGTCACCGACCCCAACGGGGCGACGACGGTCACCGGCCATGACGTCCGCGGCAACACGGTCTCCACGACCACCTGCCAGAACCAGGCCGCCAACGCCTGTTCCACGGAGTACTTCAGCTACTTCCCGGACGACACCACCGAGCAGCTCACCACCGCCGACCCGCGCAACGACATCCTGCTCACCCGGCGGGACGGCCGCTCGGCCTCGGCGGCGGACAACACGTATCTGACGTCCTTCGGCTACGACAGCGCGGGCAACCAGACCACCATCACCGGTCCGGCCGTGGCAGGGTTCCCGAACGGGCGCACCACCACGACCGTCTTCAGCGACGGCACCGCCACCTACCCGGCGACCGGCGGCGGCAACGTCCCCAAGGGCCTGCCGGTGCGCACGGTCAGCCCGGGCGGCGCGGTCAACTCCGTCGCCTACTTCAAGAACGGCGACGTGGCCTCGACCACGGACGCCGGCGGTCTGGTCACCTCGTACACCTATGACGGCGTCGGCCAGGTCCTGAGCAAGAAGGTCGTCTCCGACACCTACCCGGCCGGGCTCACCACGACGTACACGTACGACGCGGACGGCCAGGTCGTGCAGGAGAAGGACCCGCAGCTCACCGACCGGGTCACCGGCGCGGTGCACGCGGCGGTCTCCACCACCGTCTTCGACGTCGACGGCAACATCACCTCGCAGTCGGTGGCGGACGGCAGCGGCGGCGACTACACCCGCACCGAGACACAGACGTACGACGCGTACGACCACGTCGCCACCAGGAAGGACGCCAACGCCAACGCGGGCGCGTCCAACGGCAACACGGTCACGTACACCTACGACAGCCAGGGCAACAAGACCAAGGAGGTCTCCTCCTCCGGCACCGAGACGCGCTACACGTACGACGACAGCGGTCAGCTGCTGACCCAGGGCGTCATGTACGCGGGCGACCCGGTGAACCCGCAGACCCCGTCGCTGCTGACCGAGTCGTCCCGGGCCTACGACCCGGCGGGCCGGCTCGCGTCGGTCACCGACGCCATGGGCGCGACGACCTCGTACACCTACACCGACAACGGTCTGACCTCGACGGTCACCAAGAAGAGCGCCGACGGCAGCAGCTCCAGCGTCCTGCAGTCCAACTCGTACGACGCGGCGGGCAACCTGCTCTCCAGCACCACCGACAACGGTGAGACCGTCACGACCCACACGGTCGACGCGGCCTCCCGCCACACCTCCACCACCCTCGACCCGGCCGGCGTCGCCCGGGTGACCAGCGTGTCGTACACGCCGGACGACGAGATCGCCACCGAGAACAGCCACGACTCCTCGGGCTGGGACCGGACGGTCACCAACGCGTACGACGCGATGGGCAACAAGATCGCCGAGACGCTGTACGGGGACGCCGCGGGGCACCCGACCGGCTGGTGGAAGCTCGACCAGTCCTCCGGCTCGACCGTCACCGACGCCTCCGGCTCCGGCAACACCGCCGCCGCCACCGGCGTGACCTGGAACGGCTCCGAGGCCACCTTCGCGGGCAACGCGGGCCAGCAGATCGCCACCAACGGCCCGGTGCTCGACACCGCCGCCTCCTACACGGTCTCCGCGTGGGTGAACATGGCGTCGCTGCCGACCCACAACGCGACGGTCGTCGCCCAGGCCGGCACCACCAACAGCGCGTTCATGCTCCAGTACAACTACGCGCACGCCGGCGCGCCGCTGTGGTCCCTGGAGCAGACCAGCACGGACGCGCCGGGGACCTCGTTCCCGGCCGCCTACTCCACGGCGAAGCCCGTCGCGGGCAGCTGGACGCACGTGGTCGGCGTGTACAACGCCACCAACGGCGCCGTGCAGATCTACGTCAACGGCACGCTCTCCGGCAGCGCCACCAACAGCGCGCCCTGGAGCGCGCACGGGCCGCTGATGATCGGCGGCGCCAAGTACGGCGGCGCCGTGGGCGACGCGCTGCCCGGCGGGGTCTCGAACGTGCAGGTCTACCAGCGCGCGTTCACCTCGTCCGACATCACCTCGCTCTACGGCAAGGGGCGCACCGGCGGCACCGCCGCCTCCTCGGACGAGCAGAAGACCACGTACACGTACGACAAGCGCGGTCTGCAGACGTCCATGACGGACGCCAACCAGAACACCACCACCTACGCCTACGACGAGGCCGGGAACCTGGCGGTCGCCACCGCCCCGGCCGTCCAGGCGGAGACGGACGGCACCAACCCGCTCACCGTGCGCCCCGTCACCACCAGCGGCTTCAACACCTTCGGTGAGGCCGTCGAGGAGCAGGGCCCGAACGGTGACGTGACCACCACGGCCTACGACGCCAACGGCAACAAGGTCATGGAGACCCTGCCGTCCTACACCCCGGCCGGGGAGACCACACCGGTCACCGCGGCCTCGACCTGGACGTACGACAACGAGGGCAACCAGACGTCGTCGACGACCGCGGGCGGGCGCACCACCAGCTACCTCCACGACCAGCTGGGCCGCCTCGCCCAGGTCACCAGGGCCGACGGCGCCACCGTGCACACCACGTACGACAACGCCGGCGACCCGCTCTCGGTGACCGACGGCACCGGTGCCTCCACCCAGGCGACCTATGACTACCTGGGCCGCCAGCTCACCTCCACCACCCTGGAGCGGTTCCCGTCCACCCGGACGCTGACCAGCACCAACTCCTACGCGGTGACGTCGGGCAACCCGTACGGCACGCATGTCTCGTCGACGACGACGCCGGGCGGGGTCACCACCTCGTACGGCTACAACCGGGCCGGCGAGACCACCTCCGTCACCGACGCGGCGGGCAACACCACCCGGTACACCTACGACTTCGAGGGCAACCAGCAGAAGACGATCCTGCCGGACAACACCTGGACCCAGACCGACTACAACGCGTCCGGGCAGCCGACGTACAACAAGCAGTACGACGCCTCGGACACCCTGCTCGCGCAGTCCTCGGTGACCTACGACGCGGTGGGCAACGCGATCACCACGACCGACGCCAACGGCCACACCTCCCGCTTCACCTACGACGCGGCGGGCACGGTCACCCAGGAGATCCAGCCGGTCTCCGACACCTCGTCCATCACCACCAGCTTCGGCTACGACCAGGCGGGCCACCGCACCCGGTTCACCGACGGGCGGGGCAACTCCTGGCGCTACACCTACACACCGTGGGGCCAGCAGGAGAAGGTGATCGAGCCGTCCACCGCGCAGTACACCTCGGCGGCGGACACCACCACCACCTTCAGCTATGACGCGGACGGCCGGATGGTCAAGGCCGTCAAGCCGGGCGGTACGTCGACGTCCCTGACGTACGACAAGAACAACCAGGTCCTGACCATGGACGGCCAGGGCGCGGACGCGGCGACCGCCACCCGCTCCTTCAGCTACGACAAGACGGGCCGGGTCCTCACGGCGGACACCGCCGAGGCGGGCATCACGGGCCACACGGACCACCAGTCCGCGACCCACGAGGCGTTCGGCTACGACGACCGCGGCGACCTGCTCTCCGCGTCCGGCTCCGCCGGCTCCTCCAGCTTCACCTACAACGCCGACTCGGCGCCGCTGACCCGCACCGACGCGGCCGGCACGACGACGTACGGCTACGACAACGCGGGCCGGCTGTCCACCCTGGACGACGCGGCCACCGGCAACCGGCTGACGTACACGTACGGCAAGCTGAACGAGATCTCCCAGATCAAGTACGGCGCCACCGGCCAGACCCGCACCTACACCTACGACACCGCCCACCGGCTGACCGGCGACACCCTGATGCAGGGCGCCACGGGCCTGGCCTCCATGGGGTACGGCTACGACAAGAACGGCAACCTGACGTCGAAGACGACGACCGGGGTGCCGGGCGCGGCCACCCACACCTACACCTACGACTACGCCAACCGCCTCACCTCGTGGAACAACGGCTCCACGACGACCAACTACGGCTACGACGCCTCCGGCAACCGCACCCGGGTCGGCGCGGACGTCTACACCTATGACGCCCGCGACCAGCTGACCTCGGACGGCAACCACAACTACGCGTACTCGGCCCGGGGCACCATGACCCAGCAGGCCGGGCCGGACGGCACGGTCGCCTTCACCACCGACGCGTTCGGCGCCCAGATCACCGCGGGCACCCACGCGTACAACCTGGACGCGGCCGGGCGGAACATCACCGACACCGACACCGCGACCCAGGGCAGCCGCACCTTCCAGTACTCGGGCGCGAGCAACACCATCGCCTCCGACGGCAACTACACCTACACCTACGACCCGTCGGGCTCGCTGGTCGGCGTCGGAAACGGCACCTCCGGCAGCGCGCTGGCCCTCACCGACCAGCACGACGACGTGATCGGCACGTTCACCGCCGGCGCGACCGCGCTGTCGGGCTCGGCGAGCTACGACCCGCTGGGCAAGACCACCGGCACCAACACCGTCCTCGGCCACCTCGGCTTCCAGTCCGGCTGGACCGAACCCGGCTCGGGCGACGTGGGCACGGCCTCGCGCTGGTACAACCCGGCGACCGGCCAGTTCCGCAACAAGGACTCCATCTCGCTCAACCCGGTCCCGAACTCGGTGTCCGCGAACCCGTTCGCGTACGTCAACGACAACCCGCTCGCGGGTACGGACCAGTCCGGCAACTGCTCCTGGTACGACGTGGTGTGCGGTGCCAAGAAGGTGGCCCACAAGGCCGCCGCGGTGGTGCACCAGGTCGCGGCGCCGGTCTACCACGCCGCCGTCCAGGTGGTGCACCAGGTCGTCCAGGTCGCCAAGCACGTGGCGAAGAAGGTCGTCCACCAGGTCCGCGACGTGTACCGCAAGACGGTCCGCGTGGTGCGCCGCGTCTACCACTACGCCGTACGCAAGGTGAAGCGCGTCTACCACGCGGCGGTACACGCCGTGCATACGGCGTACCACAAGGTCACCAAGACGGTGAAGCGTGTGGTCCACGCCGCGAAGAAGGTCGCCAAGGCGGCCGTCCACACCGTCGCCAAGGCGGCCCGCACGACGTACCACGCCACCGTGAAGGCGGCGAAGACCACGGCCACGTTCGTGAAGAACCACGCGGCCGCGATCACCTCGTTCGTGGTCTCCACGGCGGTCTTCATGGGCTGCGAGGCGGTCACCGCGGGCGTCGGCTCCATCGGCTGCGCGGCGGTCGCCGGAGCGGTCGGCTCCCTGGTCACCCAGGGCTTCGCCTGCGCCCAGAAGGGCGGCGACGAATGCAGCCTCGGCGCCTTCGGGGGCGCGGCGGTCGAGGGCGCGGTGTCCGGCGCGCTGGGCGGCGTCCTCGGCAAGATCGGCGGCTCCCTCCTCGCCAAGGCGGCCCCGAAGGCGATGAAGGCCGTCGGCGGCCTGTTCGGCAAGGGGGCGGCGGCCGAGGAGACGGCGGCGCGGGACGCGACGGAGACGGCGGCGTCGCGGGCCGAGGCGGAGGGGGCCGGTGGTCGGAGCGAGTCCGGCATCGGCTGCAAGGTCCGGCCTCCGCACAGCTTCACCGGCAACACCAAGGTGCTGATGGCCAACGGCACCGCCAAGGCCATCGACAAGATCAAGGTGGGCGACACGGTCGCCAACGCGGCGCCGGGTGCCACCGGCACCGAGGCGCACAAGGTCACGGCAGTCATCGTGACGAAGACGGACCACGACTTCGTGGACGTCACGGTCAAGGCGACGAAGCGCGGCGCGGCGGTCAAGAAGGCGGTCCGTAAGGCGGCGCTGGGCCTCGCGGCCTCGGCGGCGGTGCTCGGCGCGCTGACGGCGACCCCGCAGCAGGCGCAGGCGGCCGAGGTGACCGCCAAGGGCGACCACCTCACCACCACGTTCCACCACCCGTTCTACGACGCGACGCAGTCGGCGTTCGTGGAGGCGAAGGACCTCCACGAGGGCGACGTCCTCCAGACCCCGACCGGCACGGCCGAGGTCACGGGCGTCCGTCTGTACCACGCGAACACGGTCACGTACGACCTGACGATCGGCGACCTCCACACGTACTTCGTGGAGGCCGGTGAGACTCCGGTTCTCGTCCACAATTGCTTTGACGCCGAGGTCGAGCACGCGCAGTTGCCCAACTGGTCGGGTGCGGGTCAGATCGAAGGCAGGTGGGCAGCATCTGGTCGTGCCGTGGAAGGAATTAAGAGCGGTGAGCGAGGGAGCGCCATGGCCAAGGACGCCCGCCAGTTCATCCAGTCGGCACTGTCGAACCCGGGAGAAAGAGGGCCCATTCCGGGTAACTACGACCATATTGAACAGAAGCTGGCTGCAAGAATGTTCGACGCGGCGGACCCGCTTCACGAGGTGGATGTCGCCATCAATCACACGGGCGGACCTTGTGCCGTGAAACTTGGCTGCGATCAAGTCGTGGACAGGCTCCTCCATGGCAGCGGCAAGGTGATGAGAGTGCACTGGCGCGATGCCGAAAAGACAATGAGGTGCGTAATGTATGGAATCGTCAAGGGGGGTGGAGCGTGTTGAGAGGCGCTGAAGCAGTCTTCAAGGAAGAGCATCTGGAGAAGCCCCTGCCGATTGATTCGGCAGAGGCTGTCGATCTGCTGATCGATGCACTCATCGCCGGCCACCCCAGCCGCAACACGGCCCAAGTGTTCTCCCTGGATCGAAAGCCTCTGCAGTCGGGTGATCCGGATCATGAGTTCCTGGTCGGGGTAGACCCTGATGCCCAGGTTGGCATCGTTGGCTTCGCGGACTCGGAGGGCAGCTACGTTCCGAGCGGCGTGGCTGAGAAGGAGCACGTGACTTACATGCTGCTCACCTACCCGAGGGAGTTCTTGGAATCGCCGGAGATTCCCATCGATCTGGTCCGCCAGGTCGTGAAGGAGTTCGTGCTCTCCGGCGGCCTTCGTCCCACGTGTATCGAGTGGCAGGAAGAGCCGTACTGATACTGAAGTGCGCCTAGCCATGAGCGCGCTTTAGGAAAACCTCACGACCCGGAACCCCCGTTGAAGTATCTCTTCAGCGGGGGTTCTGGGCGTCTTCGCGGGAACGCTCGGCCCGCGGGCGAACCGAGCTACCAGACTCGGTAGGCTCGTGCTCGATCCACACCCCCGGAACCACGGCTCCCGGTCCCGCCGGAGGTCCCGTTCCGCCGTGAGTCCCTTGAGTAACGCGTAACGCACGTCCGCAGCAACAAGAGAGGAGGAGGGAGCGTGCCCGGCACGCTCCCTCCTCCTTTGCGATCAGTTGAGGAATCGATGTGGCTCGTCATCGCCTGTCCAAGAAGCACCGCACCATAGCCATGGCCCTCGGCGGCGCCGTGCTGCTCGTCGGTGGGGCGCTCACCGCCGAGGCCGCCTCCGGGAGCGGAAGCGCGAGCGGGAGCGGGGCCGCCGCCACCCCCGGCCCCGCCCGCCCCGTCTCCCTCTCCAAGCCCGCCACCTTCACCGGCCGCGCCTTCGACACCTGCACCGCCCCCACCCTCGCGCAGATGAAGGCGTGGAAGACGGCCTCGCCGTACGGGGGCGCCGCCGTGTACATCGGGGGCAAGAACCGCGGGTGCGCCCAGCCGCAGCTCACCAGCGACTGGGTGAAGTCGGTGAGCGCGGTCGGGTGGAAGCTCATCCCCCTGTACGTCGGCGCCCAGCCGCCCTGCAAGTCCGGCAGCAACCCGGAGAAGATGACGGCCGCCACCGCCGCCTCCCTGGGGGCCACCGACGGCGCCGACGCCGGGGTCAAGGCGTCGGGCCTCGGGATGCGGCCGGGCAGCCCGGTCTACCTCGACATGGAGGGGTTCGACACCGCGAACACCTCCTGCAAGGACACCGTGCTCACCTACACGCGCGCGTGGAACAAGGCCCTGCACGCCAAGGGCTACCGCACCGGCTTCTACGGCTTCGCCTCCTCCAGCGCCGCCGCCGTCGCCGCCGCGACGCCCGGCACCGACATGCCGGACGCGCTCTGGTACGCGGCGTACGACGACACGGAGTCGACCACCACGGGCTACCCCTTCGGGACCAAGTGGTCGGGCCACCGCCGGGGCCACCAGTACGCCATCAACAAGAAGGAGGCGTACGGCGGCGTGACCCTCACCGTCGACCGGAACGCCTGGGACGCCCCGGTCGCCGTCGTGGCGAAGTAGGCAGGGACACCACACGGCGGGTCAGGGGCGCACCAGCGCCCCGGCCCGCCGTTTGCGTACCGCCAGGAGCGCCCCCGTACCGAGCAGCCCCGCCAGCCCCGCCGCCCCCGCCGCCGAACCCGCCTTCAGGCCCGGCGGGCGGAAGGTGCAGGAGACCGTGGACGGCGAGCCGGTCCCCGTCAACCGCACCGCCACCAGGCCCAGATACGCATCCGCCGGCTTCGCCCCGCCGCCGTTCACCGCGCACCGCCAGCCCGCGATCCTCGGCATCGCGAACACCGCCGTGCCGCTCGCCCCGGCGGGCAGCACGGCCCGTACGCCGCTGTCCGTGACCTTCACATCCGTCGCCCCGGTCGTACGGAGATGATCGACCGCCGCCGTCAGCGCGCCCCGGTCCAGACAGCCCAACTGCGCCTTCTTGTACGCGGGGCGCAGCACGACACGCGACGACGGGCCCGCCGAGACGCCCAGCGGGGCCAGAGCCGCCCGCCGCTTGGGCGCCCCGCCCCGGAACTCGACCCACCTCCCGGTCGTGCCGAGCCGCGCCCAGCCCGTGTACTCGGGCGCCCACAGGAACGCCTCCTGCCCGGCCGGGCACCCCTCGGCGACCGTGCGCGGCAGCGTGTACACCCGCGCCCCGAGCAGCAACTCCTGATTGCGGAAGGGGGAACTCCCGTACCGCAGAGGCCCCCGGCCGCCCCGCACCGTCACCAGCGGCGGCACCGGGGCGCGGGTGACCGCCGGCGCCTGCCCCTTCTCCGCGCGCACCCGCGCCCCGACCGCGAACACCGCGTCCGTCACCGGGTTGTCGAGGCTCTGCACGGACCGGCCGCGCGAGGTCCAGCCACCGCCCAGCGCGGTCATCGTCCTCGTCAGCACGTCCGGGGTGAGGCTGCTGTAGTACGAGGCGCCCTCACCGCCGAGCAGCAGCGGGTCGTTGCCGGTGATCTGGCGGCGGCCCGGGTCGGTGCGGTACGCGGGCCAGCCGTCGGCCCCGGCCACCGCCGCCTCGCGCGCGTCGTGCGCCGCGCCCCACGCGGGGTAGCTGTCGAGCCGGTGCAGCCGCTCCCGGTCGCCGTAGGCCACCGTCACCGCCGCCTGCGCGGTCTGCGCCCCGGCCAGCAGCAGTACGGCGGCCAGCGCCACCGCCCGTCGGCCCCGGGCCCGCCCGGCGACGAGCAGCGCGCCGAGCGCGGCCGCGAGCCCGCCGAAGAACAAGGGGTACGACCAGGGCGAGACCAGCTCGCTGAAGGCCGCCCCGCCCGCGATCACCGCGAGCACCCCGCCCCCGCCGAGCAGCGCGCGGCGGTCGGGCAGACCGTCCGCCACGCAGATCCACGCGGCGATCACCAGAAGGCCGCTGAGGACGAACGTCTGGCGGTACGGGCTGCCGTTCGGGGTCTGGAAGGCGTGCCAGGCCAGATGCGTCGGCTTCCACTGGAAGGAGAGCGCGACGAGCAGGGCGAGCCCCGTCCACGCGTACCGCTCGCGGTCCGGCACCGCCCTGTTGAACGCCAGCGCCCCCGCGAGCAGCAGCGCCCCGGTGCCCAGGAACAGCGCCGGGCTGGAGAAGCTGTACGTCGCCGGGAGCCACCGGGCCAGGAAGTCGCTCCACGGGACCGGCTGGAACTCCTTGCTCCAGCCCGGATACGCGTGCTTGGTGCCGAGGAAGACCGTGAAGAGGATCGGAGCCGAGAGGCCGATACCGAGCGCCGTCGTCCACGCCGCGCGGGCCAGCGCCCACAGCCGCGCCCGTACCGCTGTCTCCTCGGGCGTCTCCTCGGGCGTCTCCTCCAGGAACAGACGCAGCAGCAGGACCAGGGCCGCCCCGATCGTCGCCATGTACGCGGTGTAGAAGTTCGCCGTCCAGGCCAGCGCCACCACGACCGGGCCGATCAGCGGGCGGGCGCGGGTGCGGGCCCACTCGCCGACCAGGCAGAGCATCGGGAACGCGATCAGCCCGTCCAGCCACATCGTGTTGTACGTGGCCTCGATCACCGACCAGCCGCACAGCGCGTACGCCGCCCCCAGCACCCCGGCCGCCCAGCGCCGTCCTGGGGAGGGGCGCAGGGTGAGCAGCAGGACGGTCATGGCGACCGCCGCCACGGCCATCTTCAGGACCGTGATCACATAGACCGCGAGGTCGATCTCGTCGCGCGGGAACACCCCGACCAGCAGGGCGAACGGGCTGCCCAGATACGTACCGATGTCGGGCAGGAACGAAGTCCCGTACCCCGACTGCCAGTTGACCAGGGCGCCTCCGTGGGCGCGGCCGTGCAGCAGGTCCCACAGATGGGCGTGGAACGGGACGAACTGGTTGCCCAGGTCGTTGACGCTGCGGGTGTGGTGCCCGAACGGGAAGGTCCGGGCGACGGCGTCGGCGGCGCACACCGAGACCACGGTGATCAGCGCGGCGAGTGCGGACGCCCGCGCACGGGGGCGGCCGGCGGCCACGGCCTGGGCGGCGGGGGGAAGCCGGACGGCTTCGAGAGTCGGCATGGGGATCCTCTGCTGTTCGCTGCCGTCGAATATGCCGGACCGCTGCACGTAAATCAGCGGGCCGGGGGTTCAGTTCACGTAATCGACGCCCCGTCGTCATTCGGTGAATCCGCCCCGGACGTCTGGCCCGGCTGTTCTTCGTTGACTGCCACAGCCGTACTCCGTATCGACGGGGGAGAACCGTGCTCATCTCGATTGTCGTGCCCTGCTTCAACGAAGAGGAGATCATCGGCCGCTTCCATGATCAGGTGACCAAGGAAATCTCCCGGCTCGACGCGGAATTCGAACTCCTCTATGTCGACGACGGCAGCAAGGACCGTACGTTTCCGCTGCTCCAGGAGATCGCCGCCCGCGACCCGCGCGCCCGTTACGTCTCGTTCAGCCGGAACTTCGGCAAGGAGGCGGCGATGCTCGCCGGGCTGCGGCACGCCGCCGGCGACGCCGTGGTGATCATGGACGCCGACCTCCAGCACCCGCCGGAGCTCATCGGCCGCATGATGGACCTGCACGCCCAGGGCAACGACCAGGTGATCGCCCAGCGCACCCGCAAGGGCGACCGCGTCACGCGCACCCTCACCGCGCGCCTGTACTACCGCCTGATCAACCGCCTGGTCGATGTGGAACTGGTGGACGGCGTGGGAGACTTCCGCATGCTCTCGCGCAGGACGGTCGACGCGGTACTCGAACTCACCGAGTACAACCGCTTCTCCAAGGGGCTCTTCGCCTGGGTCGGATTCCGCACCACCACGTTCAGTTACGAGAACGCGGTACGGGAACAGGGGCGTTCCGCCTGGACGTTCGGAAAACTGCTGAACTACGGCCTGGACGGGATGATCTCGTTCAACAACAAGCCGCTGCGGGCCGCCGTCTATCTGGGCATGCTGCTGCTCGGGATCGCCACGGCGTATTCCGCGTGGATCGTCGGTGTCGCGATGGTGAACGGCGTGGACACCCCCGGATATGTGACCCTGCTCGTCGTGGTCACCGCGCTGGCCGGAGTACAGATGGTGATGGTGGGCGTGGTCGGCGAATACGTCGGCCGTATCTATTACGAGGTCAAGCGCCGTCCGCACTTCCTGGTGCAGTCGACGAATGTTCCGAGCCAGGACGGGGGCGTGCCGCGCCAGCCGGGGCGCGAGAGCACGGACCGGGAGTTCGCCCGCCGATGAAACCGGGAACAGCCGCCCAGATAGTCCGGTTCGCCCTGGTGGGGGTGGTCAACACCGGCACGTACTACGGCCTCTATCTGCTCTTCCTGCCCCGGGTGCCGTACGTCGTCGCCCACATCACGGCCTTCCTGCTCGCCATGGTCGGCTCGTTCTTCCTCACCTCGTACTTCACCTACCGCACCCGGCCCACCTGGCGGAAGTTCCTGCTCTTCCCGCTCACCAACGCGGCGAACTTCGTGATCACCACGACCGGGATGTACGTCCTGGTGGACCTGCTCGGCCTCAGCAGCACCTGGGCCCCGCTGATCGCCGCCGCGGCGGCGATTCCGGTCACCTTCGTCCTCTCCCGGACGATCATGTTGCGGCCGGAGACTCCCGAGGCGGCCGAAACGTTGGGCGAATCAGTGGCCCGCGCCACTCCGACTGCCTAACATCGATCACCGCAAGGTCATCAGGTCGCTGCACTGCCGCACGATCCGCCGGGAGGCTCCTTTGCACCGCCGCCGTCGCACCGCACTCGCCCTCTCCGTCGCGCTCCTCGGCGCGGGCCCACTCCTGACCGCCTGCGGCAGCGAGGCCCACCCGGGCGCCGCGGCCGTCGTCGGAGGCGACCGGATCCCGGTCTCCGCGCTCCAGGCCCAGGTCAAGGACGTCCGTACGGCGCAGCAGGCCTCGCCGCAGGCCGCCCAGCTGATCAAGAACACCGGCCAGCTCAGCCGCGCCAAGCTGCACGGGCTGATCTTCGACCGGGTGCTCGACCGGGCCGCCGCCGACGCCGGGGTGAGCGTGACCCGCAAGCAGCTCCAGGACGCCCGGGCCGCGATGGCCCAGCAGTCCGGCGGCGAGCAGGCGTTCGCGGCCATGCTCCTCCAGCAGCGCGGGGTCGCCCCCGGCCAGATCGACGACGCGGTCCGCGAGCAGGTGCAGCTGACCGCGCTGGCCGCCGCGACCGGCGCCGACCTGTCCACCCCGCAGGGCCAGGCGTCCGTCACCAAGACGCTCACCGAGGCGTCGAAGAAGCTGGAGATCGACGTCAATCCGCGGTACGGGACGTGGGACGACAAGGCGATCCAGCTCGCCGACACCAAGACGCCGTGGATCGCCCAGGTCACCAAGAACGGGCCGGAGGAGGAGGCCCCGGTCACCGGCTGACGGGCCGGGGCCGGGGCGGGGAGCGGTCGGGGTAGGTTCGGGAGGTGACTCTCGAAGAACCCGGCCGCGTCGTCCTGCTCACCGCCAGCCACCGGGTGGCGCCCGGACTGCTGTCCTGGCCCGCCTGGCAGACGCTGCGCGCCGCCGACCGGGTGCTCTGCGCCGACCCGGGCCACCCGCAGCTGCCGTATCTGCGCGAGGCGGGCGTCGAGGTCGAGATCGTGGAACCGCAGGCGCGGGAGCTGGTCGAGGCGTGCGCCGGGGGCCGCACGGTGGTCGTCCTCCCCTCCGGTGAGGGCGACCGTCGGCTCACCGACGGGCTCGCCCGGCTCGCGGGCTCGGGCAGGGTCGCCATGCCGGACCTGGAGCTGCTGCCGGGCTCGTACGACCTGCCGGGCGCCCGGCTGCTCGACCTCGTCCAGGTCATGGACCGGATCCGGCGCGAGTGCCCGTGGTCGTCCCAGCAGACCCACAAGGGCCTGGCCAAGTACGCGCTTGAGGAGGCGTACGAGCTGGTCGAGGCGGTGGAGGAGGGCGACCGCGACGAGCTGCGCGAGGAGCTCGGCGACGTACTGCTCCAGGTGGTCTTCCACGCCCGGATCGCCGAGGAAGGCCGCCCGGAGGACGGGGCGGAGCCGTTCTCGGTGGACGATGTGGCCGCGACGATCGTGGAGAAGCTGATCCACCGCCATCCGCACGTCTTCGGCGACGAGCACGCCGAGACGCCGGAGGAGGTCAAGGAGCACTGGCTGCGCCAGAAGGCGGCGGAGAAGCAGCGCGACTCGGTGACCGACGGCATCCCGCTCGGCCAGCCCGCCCTGGCCCTGGCGGCCAAGCTCGCCTCCCGTACCCGTATCGGCTCCCTGGACGTCCCCCTGCCGTCCGGCGAGGGCATCGGCTACCGCCTGCTCGCCCTCGCGGTCGCGGCGGAGGCCGACGGCACGGACCCGGAGGCGGCGCTGCGGGCGGCGGCCCGCGCGTACCGGGACGCGATCCGCACGGCGGAAAAGGCCTGACGGCGGTGGAGCCCTCGCCCCCGTCCGGCCGGGAAAGCGGCCCGTCCGGCCGGAACAGCGGCTCGTCCGGCCAGGACACCGGCCCCTCCGCCCAGAGCACCGGCCCGTCCGGCCAGGACCCGGTCGCGCCCGCGCACGGCTTCCCCCCGGTCGCTCCCGGTGCCCGTCCGTCCGGCGCGGACCGGACTCCGCCCGGGATGGGCCAGGACCCGGTCGCGTCCGGCCACGACCCCGTCGCGCCCGCGCACGGCTTCCCCCCGGTCACTCCCGGTGCCCGTCCGTCCGGCGCGGACCGGACTCCGCCCGGGATGGGCCAGGACCCGGTCGCGTCCGGCCACGACCCCGTCGCGCCCGCGCACGGCTTCCCCCCGGTCGCTCCCGGTGCCCGTCCGTCCGGCGCGGACCGGACTCCGCCCGGGATGGGCCAGGACCCGGTCGCGTCCGGCCACGACCCCGTCGCGCCCGCGCAGGGCTCCGCCCCGGTCGCTCCCGGTTCCTGCCCGTCCGGCGCGGACCGGATCCCTTCGCCCCCCGAGATGTTCACCTGGGAGTTCGCCACCGACCCGTACCCCACGTACGGATGGCTGCGGGAGCACTCGCCCGTGCACTGGACCAAGCTGCCCAGCGGGGTCGAGGCGTGGCTCGTGACGCGGTACGCGGACGCCAAGCAGGCGCTCGCCGACCAGCGGCTCTCCAAGAACCCCGCGCACCACGACGAGCCCGCGCACGCCAAGGGCAAGACCGGCATTCCGGGCGAGCGCAAAGCCGATCTGATGACGCATCTGCTCAACATCGACCCGCCGGACCACACCCGGCTGCGGCGGCTGGTGTCGAAGGCGTTCACTCCCCGTACGGTCGCCGAATTCGCGCCCCGGGTGCAGGAGTTGACCGACCAGCTCATCGACCGGTTCGCGGCGGGCGGCGAGGCCGACCTCATCCACGAGTTCGCCTTCCCGCTGCCCATCTACGCCATCTGCGACCTGCTCGGCGTTCCGCGCGAGGACCAGGACGACTTCCGCGACTGGGCCGGGATGATGATCCGGCACGGCGGCGGCCCGCGCGGCGGCGTGGCCCGGTCGGTCAAGAAGATGCGCGGGTATCTCCTCGAACTCATCCACCGCAAAAGGGAGAACCCGGGCGACGACCTCATCTCGGGCCTGATCCGCGCCAGCGACCACGGCGAGCACCTCACCGAGAACGAGGCCGCCGCGATGGCCTTCATCCTCCTGTTCGCCGGTTTCGAGACGACCGTGAACCTCATCGGCAACGGTGTGTACGCGCTGCTGCGCAACCCGGAGCAGCGCGAGCGGCTGCAAGCCTCGCTCGCGGCCGGGGAGTCGGACCTGCTGGACACCGGCGTCGAGGAACTGCTGCGCTACGACGGGCCCGTGGAGCTCGCCACCTGGCGGTTCGCCACCCGCCCGCTGGCGATCGGGGGTCAGGACATCGCGGCCGGCGACCCGGTGCTCGTCGTCCTCGCCTCCGCCGACCGCGACCCCGAGCGGTTCGGCGACCCGGACATGCTCGACCTCGGCCGCCGCGACAACCAGCACCTCGGCTACGGCCACGGCATCCACTACTGCCTGGGCGCCCCGCTCGCCCGGCTGGAGGCGAAGACCGCGCTGGCGACCCTGTTGCGCCGTCTTCCTGACCTGCGGCTCGGGGCGGATCCTGCCGATTTGCGCTGGCGCGGCGGGCTCATCATGCGTGGACTGCGTACGCTTCCGGTCGAGTTCGCACCCACCCGAACTGACGGTTCGTCAAAACTGTGACTTTGGCGTTATCGCGGGTGCATCGACTTGTGACAAGCGTTCGAGTACGGCTACGTTCACCCCTCGACTCGGCAAACCAGGCTCAACGCCCGGCCCAGTAGTCACAGACGTAGTCACACGGAAGGCCACAGCATGCGCTCCGGGAACGGACGGCACCGCCGACCCCGCCAGGCTCCCGCACTCGTCGTCGCGGCGGGGGTGACCGGCTCGGCCCTCGCTCTTCCGCTCTTCGCCGCGAGCGGTGCGAGCGCCGCCACCGCGACCACGTGGGACCGCGTCGCGGAGTGCGAGAGCGGCGGCGCGTGGAGCGCCGACTTCGGCAACGGCCTGTACGGCGGCCTCCAGCTCTCCCAGGAGACCTGGGAGACCTACGGCGGCACGGCGTACGCCTCGCGCCCCGACATGGCCAGCCGCGCGCAGCAGATAGCCGTCGCCGAGAAGGTGCTCGCGGCGAAGGGCCCCAAGGCCTTCACCAGCTGCTCGACGGTCTCCGGGCTCACCTCGGGCGGCGGTGCGCCGGCCGTCGACCCGGGCGCCACGCCCTCGCCGTACGTCCCCTCGGAGGAGGGGGCCGCGACCCCGGACGCCTCCACTCCGTCCGCGCCCGCGAAGACCACTCCGGCGCCCACGACGCCGTCCGGTCCGGCCTCCACCGCTTCCAAGCCGTCCACGACGTTCTCGGCGCCGTCCACGGGCGCGAGCGGGCGGCCCGGGTCCACGACGCCCTCCAGCCCGGCCACCGGCTCCACGGACCCCGCCTCCGGCGGCAAGCACCGCGGCACGCCGGACCCGGCCGAGGGCGGCACCCCCGCGACCACCGAGCCGGGCAATACGGACAACAGCCATGAATCGGGGCGGCACGCCTCGCGAGGTGACGCCGACTCACGTGAGGCGGGCGACGCGCTCACCGCGGGTGGCGGCTACACCGTCCGCGTCGGCGACAACCTGTGGGACATCTCGCGCTCGCACAAGGTCGAGGGCGGCTGGGCCGCGCTCTACAAGGCGAACGAGAAGACGATCGGCTCCAACCCGGACCTCATCGTGCCCGGCCAGAGCCTTGATCTGAACCTGGCAAACACGGACAACCCGGCCACGCCCAAGGGGTAGTTCAGGGGCCTATGTCCACTTCTGGGCAAGTGAGACATGGGTCTCTTTCCGTCAACTGGCGTGTCCCGTCCGTCCGGTACGGGCGTTACGCCCCCGACCTGCGAAAACAGGGGTTGCGGAGGGGTACGTGGGGGCGATTTCTCCCCGATGTGCCCCTTTGAACATCAGGGGTTGGTGTGATTACGGTCGGAGCGCTCGTCACCACGGGCCCCTTCGACCGGGAACGCCGAATCCTGCCGCCGGTCGCGGGGAACAGTCGACGCTCGATGCGCCGTAGGCAGGAGCGGGGGACCCAAGGTAAGCGCCGGGCCCGGCCGTTGAAGGACGTACGCCATACGGCGGGACGTACGAGACGGCCGACGGGACCGGCTTGGGGTGAAGACGCGCCAGCACGGCGCGGCCGGGCCACTCACTCGCCCGAACCCGACAGCTCACCTCGCAGGCGTCGGTGAGGAGAACTCCATGCTGCTTTCCGGCAAGGGCAAGCACCGTCGCCCGTCCAAGGCCGTCCGCGTCGTCACGCTCGCCGGTGTCACCGGTGCGGCCGTCGCCGCCCCGCTGATGGCCGCGGGCTCCGCCTCCGCCGCCTCCGTCTCCACCTGGGACGCGGTCGCCCAGTGCGAGTCCGGCGGCAACTGGTCCATCAACACCGGCAACGGCTACTACGGCGGTCTGCAGTTCTCGCAGTCCTCCTGGGCCGCGGCGGGCGGCACCCAGTACGCCTCCCGCGCCGACCTGGCCACCAAGGGCCAGCAGATAGCCACCGCCGAGAAGCTGCTCGCGATGCAGGGGCCGGGCGCCTGGTCCTGCGCCGGTGCGGGCAACCTGACGTCCGGTGGCGCGTCCGCGAACGTGGACACGTCCGGCTCGTCCTCGAAGGCCGCTGCCCCCAAGGCCGCCGCCCCCAAGGCCGCCCCGGCCCCGAAGCGCGAGTCCGCGCCCGCCTCGCGCAGCGAGTCCCGCCCGGCCCCGGTCAAGACCGGCACCGGCGAGTACAAGGTGAAGGCCGGCGACACCCTCGGCTCCATCGCCGCCGCACACGGCGTCAAGGGCGGCTGGCAGAAGCTGTTCGAGCTGAACAAGGACGTCGTGAAGGACGCGAACCTGATCTACGTGAACCAGCAGCTCCACCTGAGCTAGGCGCTCCGCCCGGGGGGCGGGGGCTGCGTTTCGCGGCCGCGGGTCATCCGTGGCTGGCCGCGCAGTTCCCCGCGCCCCTTTTCGGCCCGGTGTCCGTCTGCGGGCCGTCTGTGGCTGCTCGCGCAGTTCCCCGCGCCCCTGATGCATGAGG
>NZ_JBHWUR010000110.1:15705-25006 GCF_042737755.1 Streptomyces sp. NPDC059994 | reverse complement strand
TCGGCCCCCGCCCCAGCGACGCCGCCGCCACCGAATGGCAGCACCTGAGCGAGGCCCTCAACCACTACCGGCACGCCCGCATCACCCAGCGCCTGGCCGCCGTCCAGCGCCCCCACGCTCACAGCCCCTTGGCGCACGGCCCCACCGCCGCCCGTCCGCCCTACACTCCCCACCCGCCGCCGGGCCGCCAGCCGCCCCAGCGCCCCTGACACCCCACCTCATCGCCCGCGAACACGGCCGCGTCAGCCCCTGTGCCGAAGAGCAGCCCTTGGCTGGAGAGGGCCGAGATCGCCGGGGGAGTTTTGAGTACGTACTCCCTGCGCTCATGAGTACTCGCCCCGACGACCGGGCAGCGCGCGCGGGCCAGGATGGCGGTCATGACCGCACCCCACCCGAGTTCCACCGCCGCCCCCGCAGCGGCTGACCCGTTCGCGCCGTCCACGGCGCCAGTGCGCATCTTCGCCGGTATCGGCCTCCTGCTGCTTGCTCTCGCCTGCGGCGCGTTCATCGTCGTTGTCCTTGGCCAGGCCTACAGCGGAGACGGGGCGAGCGGCCCCCTGGTGGAGGAGGCTCAGTGGTCGATGGGCCTGTCCGCAGTCGCGGGAGCGCTGGCGCTGTGCCTGCCCACCACCATGGTGAGCTACCCAGCGCGGCGCACGGCCGTCAGGCTGCAGTATGCGCTGGCAGTCGCCGGCCCCGCGCTGGCCGCCATCGACTTCGCCTGACAGGCGGGGCCTTGGGCGGCGTGTACAGCAAGCCGTCACGCGATAGCTGAACCTGACGGCGGACCGCGCGGCCGCGCCCGGATCCGGGCGCGCCCCCCGCCTCCCCTGGGAGGGGAGCAGAAGGTGGCCCCTCCCGCCCGGCGGGAGCAGCCACCCCGCCGCAGAGCCACGGTCTTGCCGGGCCCGCCCGGGCCGTGAAGTCTCCCTGGCGCACGCCTCGGCACACCCTTGCCGTCGTGCTGATCGGAGAGGACTCATGGGCCCGCCCCGCACCGCCCCCGTCCCGCCCGCTGCCCGGCTGCCCGGTCCCTACTGGGTGCTGGTGGCGGGCTTCACGCTCGCCCGCAGCGGCGCGGTCGTCGTGCCGTTCCTGTCCTTGTATCTGGTCACGCACCTGCACCACAGCCCGGCCGAAGCCGCCCACGTCAGCGCCGCGTTCGGGGCGGGCTGGCTGGTGGGCCCGCTGGTCGCGGGCACCCTCACGGACCGCATCGGCCGGCGCACCACCTTGCGTATCGCGCTGCTGAGCACCGCGCTCTCCTGCCTCCTGCTGAGCCAGGTCCGCAGCCTGTGGGCGCTGGGCGGATGCGCCTTTGCGGTCGGCTTCTTCTTCGACGCGCCCCGCCCGGCGATTGCCGCCCTCATCACCGACCTGGTGCCGCCCGCCCTGCGCAGCCGCGCCTTCGGGCGCCTTTACTGGGCGATGAACCTGGGCGCGGCGATTGCCGCCGCTGCCGGATCCCTCCTGGCGGATGGCCACTTCGCGCTGCTGTTCCTCCTGGACGCCGCAGCCAACGTGGCCTTCGCCCTCGTCCTCGGCGCCGTACGCGAGCCCCCTCGCGAGCCGGTGAGCACGGCTTCGGGAAAAGGCCGGGGCGCCGTGGCCGGGCTGCTGCGGGACGGGCCGTTCATGGCGCTGTGCGCCATCACCCTGGCCTGGCTGCTGGTGTATCAGCAGATGCTGTTCGGCCTGCCCCTGGCCATGGACCGCGCCGGGCTCTCGCCCCGCGCCTACGGCATGGTGTGTCTGGTGAACGCGGCCTGCGTCCTGGTGTACCAGCCGCTGCTGCAGCCGGTCATCGACCGTTTCACCCCCGCCGCGGTGTGCACGGCGGGCGCGCTGTTCACCGGGGCGGGCATGGGCGCGAATCTGCTGAGCCAGGACACCCTCGGATACGCCGCAGCGGCAGGGATCTGGACGATCGGGGAGGTGCTGTTCTTCGCGGCCGCCATGACGGCTGTGGCCGACCTCGCCCCCGCCGATGCCCGCGGCACCTACGCCGGGGTGTGGGGCTGCACCCTGGGCCTGTCCGCGCTGGGCGCACCGCACATGGCGGCCTGGGCGATGAACACGGGCGGCAGCGCGGCCCTGTGGTCGGCGTGCGCACTGCTCGGCGCCGCGGCCGCCACGGCATGCGCGGCGCTGCGCCCGGCCATCGAAGGCCGACGCTCAGGCACCGGGCCAGGCCGTGCCCGCGACGCCGTTCCCGCAGCCTCCTGACCGCCGATGGGGGCTCGCACAAGAACCCGGCTCCCCAGCTTGTAGCGTCAGACGCTGTGAGTACGGACATCGACGGCGGGATCGAGTTCCGCCATCCCGGCGCCGGCACGGACTACTACGAGGGTGAGCCGTGGGTCTGCGCCATGGACCTGTGGCCGCTGTACGACCAGAGCGACTACGCGGCCTTCGGATGCCTCTTCGGGGTGCGCAACTACGCGGGATACCGGCCCCTGGCCGCGGAACGCGGCCTGCCCGAGGACGTGTCGAGCCAACTGCGCGAGCGACTGCAGCCCTGGGTGGCAGAGGGCCACCTGTCGAGTGCTACCTGGATCCTGTGGTCGGAGATCGCGGCTCTGGATCCCGCAACCGCTCCAGGGCACTACACCGGCCGCCTCACATGGTCATCCCGGGCCAAGCCTGCGACGTTGCACCAGCAGCTTGTCCCGGCCCAGTGGTCCCCGGAGCTCATTGCCGCGGTGGGTCGGCGACCGGAGGACCTCGACCAAAGCGACCACGACACAACGTGGATCAGCGGTGACCTGCTGTGCCAGTACGAGCCGTTGACAGCCGGTTCCATCCTGGGTCCCAGATCCCACTGGCCGCATGTGTTCGCCGTGATGAAGGCTCTGGCCGATCGCTTCGGCGAGGACGCCGTCCGGCTCGTCGTGGCCTTCGACTGACCGAAGGCCCGGCAACTGGTCGCAGACTGCGGCAAGAGCCGCCTTCGCGGATCCTCATCACCGGCCTCCTGCCGCGGTAGCCGGGCCCGGCGGCGCGGATTCCCCCCGGGCGCAACGGCCGATCTTTAACGCTCCCGGTTTCCCGCCCGGCGGAACCAGCGCGCCGAGCGGTAACCGGCAGACGCAGCAGCGCGGCAACACTGCCCGCATGCCTATCGACGACCCGTGCAAGGCGATCGCTGCCGTCCTGTATCCACAGCTGCTTCCCGCCATCACCACGACCGAGCCCCGGCCCGCCGACCCCCCTCAGCACGCGGGCGCCAGCCCCGAGATGACACCGCCGAGCCTCGCTGCCGTCGGCGACCCAATCCAGGCCCCCGCGCCGCCGGACACCTCCTGCGGCCCGCCCGATCCGTACGCCGAGATCTACGCCAGCCAGGTGGCGCAGTGGCAGAGGATCGTCGGCGAGCTCCACCAGGTCCGCGACTGGGGAGCGGACCCCCTGCTGCACGCCCTGGACGCGGCCCGCCGCCGCCGCGCCGAGGCCGAGGAGGACATCCGTCTGCTGATCACGCTGGGCCGGGAGTTCACCGGCCCCCGCCCCTACGACTGCTGCGCCCTCGCCCGCGCCTCGGGGCTGAGCGACTACCTGGTGCGCCGCTGCTACGGCGAGCAGGACATCGAGTCCGTCCGCCAGATCACCGGGCTCAAACCCCGCACCCCGGCTGCGGACCCAGACGACCGGGTGGCCAGCTAATGCCGCATCAAGCAACGTCCGCCCTGTAGTGACGCGCCGTCCCTCTGGTGAGACAAGCGCCTCAAAGCCCTTGTGCGCAGGGTCAATGCAGCCCTGATGAGGCCCGTTGAATTTCCCCACCCGATGCTCAGAGGTTCCCCAGGCCTGCTCACACTTCTCCCCACCCGCAGCGCGTTGACCTACGAACGGATGTCACTCAGGAGGGGCCGCTCGATAACCAGCCCAGCCTGAGCTGGAACGGCCGATGCTACGGCTGCTCGGTTGCCGCCGGCAGGTTGTGCCATGCATGTCCGCAGGCGCCTTTGCAGTACCTCTTGCGGCGGCGAGTGTCAGCAACGGCGAACACGGAAACGAGGACGCGGAACGCCTTGACGTGTTCGGCGGAGGGCAGGCCCGCGAACCCGTAGCGGGGCGGGTCCATGCAGATCATGACCGAGGGGTTAGCAGTGGGCTTCACACCAGACCGCGCCACCCCCGCACGGCCGTCCGCAGCTGTAATGTGCGCCTGCATCGCATAGCCGGCGACTTCCTGCAGAACCATCTGCTGGCGTGTCGGGGCGAGGTCGGAGAACCAGCTCACACCAGCGTCCAACGTGCGGAGCCCCTGGGCGATCTCGTTGACGACCCGCTCGGTCTCGCGCCGGAGAGTGCGGCCGTCGTCGCTGCTCGGTTCAGTCATCGCTGGATGATTTCACGACGCTGATTCAAGGCGAGGGCCAGCACCAGCACCCGACACAGCACGGGCGACCCCGGCCATCGTTGCCTCCGGCAGTCAGGCGGGGAGCGAAGAGCAGCACTGGCCGATTTCACAGATCCTCATCAGCCCTGCACGTCACCACAGGTGCAGGAAGCTCCGGATGTCGTCATAGCCGTCGAGGGCCCGACCGTCCACGGCCGTCGGGTCCGCTTCGGCGCGCGTCGCCAGCGCCTGCGCCAGCGCCAGGGCTTCATCGCTGAGACGCCCGAAGCGCCGGGCGGCGTGTCCCAGGCACAGTCCGGCCAGCCCGAGCAGCGGACTCCCCGGCACAGCCCGCGTCCCGATCTGCACGCACCAGTGCTCGACGAACTCCGCGTCGTCGTCGTTCAACGCGCTCCCGACCAGGACACTCGCTGCCTCGCCCTCGGCCGAGCGGTCGAGCAGAGCTCGCTCCAACGTCTGGGCCACGACCTCGTGAGGCAGCGCAGGAGGGTTCTCGAAGCCCAGATGAGAGTGCACCCCGCGAGACTACGCGGACCGCGCGATCCGCACTCGACCGGCAAGACCGAGGCGAACGTTGCCTGTGCGGCACTAGCCGCACCACCGGCCACCGCCCCCGGCCGGACCCCGCAGCAGGCACCCTGCGTGCTCCCGCGCTGGGGGAGTGTGAAAAGGCCTCTCCCGCCTGCCGGGAGGGACAGCCCACCGGGGTGGGCCGGGCGTTGCCTGCCCCTGGACGGGCCCTGGAGTCTGCCACCGCGAGCCGCCGCCCGGGGTTCCCCACCCCGCCCCGGGCGCGCGGCCGTCCCCGTGCCCAACGAGGCCCTCGATTCTGTCCATGGCTCGGCGCGCCGCAAGCGCCGCGTCCTGTCCCCGATCCCGGAGTGTCCGATGTCGCCGCACCCTCACCCGGCACGTCCTGTCCGCCGCCTGACCGCCCTCGCCCTCTGCACTGCGTTGGCCGCCTTCGCGGCCGGTACCGCTGCCCACGCGAGGCACGCCGTCACCGGGACGGCGGCTTTTCCGCACCTGCCTGAGCAGGGCCGCCTCGTGCGCGCCGCTCCCACTCCGGGCCTCCACACCGAACGGGCCGCACCCGCCGCAGCGCAGGCGGCGCCGGCCGTTGCGCAACCGGCGCCACCGACCGGCTCCGGCCGCGACCCGGGATGGGACTGAACCGGCCGCGCACCACCCCCGCCTGCCCCTGACAGGGCGGATCCCCCTGCGCCACGGCGACTTGGAGATGAGCCACGACGTGAGCCTGTTCGCTCTGATCGACGCCTTCGCCTCACTGGCGCGCGAGGTGGCGCCGCCCGCGCGGGTGGCCGCAGCCCGGGGCCTTTTGGCGCTGCCCGGCGCCGAAGCCGCCCTCGTCTACGCCCTGGACCAGCCCGCCCGGCGTACCACGGCCCTCCAGATCGCCCGCGTCCACGTCGCCGATGCCCCCGGCGCCTCCTGGCACCTCACCGCGCTGCAGTGGATGCGCGTGGCGGGAGCCACCTGGCAGGAGTCGGCGAGTTTTTGCGCCGATGTGGCCTGGAGCGCCCGCCAGGAAGGACGCCGTGCCTGCCCGCCCGGGCCGGCCGCCTTCACCGCGCACGCGCCCGACCCCATCACCGCGCGCACCCTGCGTCACCTGTATCTGGCAGGGCTGCGCTACGAGTTCCGGTGCGCCGACATCCAGGCCGTCCTGCCCCGCGAGAGCCACGCCCTGGACCCCTACACCCGGGCCCTGGGCGTCTTCGCCGCCCTGGGCCGCTCCCAGAGCACCGGCGTTACGGCGATGCACCGCCTGCTGGACCACCCGGCAGCGGCCGCGGACCCGAAGGTGGCGCATGCCGTGCTGCACGGCCTGTGGCTGGGCGAACGCCTGCCCCACCAGGGCGAGCTGATGCTCGCCGTGCTGCGCCTTGAGCCCTTCGCCCGCCGCGAGGACCCCCTCGCCCTCTCCCGCGAGGCCAGGGCGTGGCGCAAGGTCGGCGATCTCGACGCCGCCCTCGAATGCGTCGAGCGGGCCTTTGGCCTGCTGCCGCCGGCCAGCCTCGATCTGCATGCCGACCTGGTCCGCGAACGCGGCCTGATCACCATCGCCCGGGACCTGCAGATGCCCGGCCCCCGCCAGGAGCGGGGGAGTTCCCGGCACACCCCGGGCTCCAGCAAAGCCGCGAGTGTCGTGGCCGGCCAGGACGCGGGCGGGCGTCGGCGCTGGGCCCTGGACCTGGCGCCGTGCAGCGCGGACTTCCCGGGGTGAGACGACGGTGACTGCACGGGAGGGAGCGTTTCGCCTCTGCGCGGCGCCGGACGGGGTCCCGGCCCGGCGTCGCCCGCACCCCCCATGGCACACGCCCGCGCGCCCTCGCACCCACTCAAGCACCGCCAACGCGGCCCGCACCCTGTGGCAGGCCGTGCCCGCGCCCCCTCGCCCGTGACCCCGCGGCCCCGGGCGCACGCCCGGGGCCTGAGCAGAGGAAGCCCCCATGCCATCCACCGTTCAACCGCCCGATGCGCCCGTGCTGGTGCTGCTGGGCTCCGGCGAGCGCCAGCAGCACGGCTACGCGTGGGAGTCGCTGGCGGCCCGCCACAGGGTGTTCCTGCTGGATACCGTCGAGCCGACCTGGCAGCGCCCCTTCATCACCGGCTACCAGGCGGTGCGGGTGCGCGACGGCGCTGCCGTGCGCGCGGCGGTGCGCGAGGTGGCGGCCCGCCATCGGATCGCAGGGGTGCTCACGTGGGACGAGCACGCGGCCACCGCCGCAGCGTCGGCGGCACGGGAAACGGGCTGCGTCGGCGCCGACCCGGCGGCGGTGCGCGCCTGCCGCAACAAGAGCCTCGCCCGCGCCGCCATGGAGGCCCAGGGGATCGCCACCCGCTGGGCACAGTGCTTCGACCTCGTCCAGGCGCGCGCGGCCGCCGCATGGATCGGCTACCCCCTCGTCCTGAAACCGGCCGCCTCCTGCGGCCGCGACGGAGTGGTCAAGATCGCGACGCCCGAACAGCTCCCACACGCTTACGCGTTCACCGCCCGGGCCGCCGCACGGCAGAGCCCAGAAGGCGCGGGCATGCTCGTCGAGGAGTATCTGGACGGCCCTGAGATCAGTATCGAGACCATCTCCTGCCGCGGCCACCACACCGCCGTCGCCCGCACCCACACCCAGCTGGGCGAGCTGCCCGGGGCCCCGGTGACCGCCCACATGGTCGCCCCGGACCTGGGTGCCCCCGCCACCGACGAGGCCGCCCGGATGGCGGCCACCGCCCTGACCGCCCTGGGCATCACCCATGGCGCGAGCCACGTCGAGCTGCGCCTCACCGCGACCGGCCCCCGCGTCATCGAGGTCAGCCCCTGCCTGGCCGGTGACCTGATCCCGCACCTGGTACGCCTCGCCACCGGCGTCGACCTCGTCGCGGCCGCCGCCGACCTCGCCCGCGGCCGCACCCCCGACCTGCGCCCCACCCGCGCGCATGCCGCCGCGATCGGGTTCCTGAACGCGCCCGCGCCCGGAGGTCTGCAGCCGATGACGATCAGCGCCCAGATCGCCGCCCGCCCCTGGTGCGAGCGGGCCGTGGCCGAACACCTAACCGCAGCACCCCTACCGGTGGCCACGGCGGCTGCAGATGGGGCGGCCCGCCTGGCACACGTGGTGGTGACCGCGACCACCCCCGCCCAGTGCCGCACCCGCCTCGAACACGCCCTGGCCGCCCTCCACCCCGCCACCACCACCGACAGCACCAGAGCGAGCGCGGCAGGAGCGCCCTGATGCCCGCCCCGCTCCTGCGCCGCCCTCAAGCGGGCGCCGCCCCGGCCCCCAGGCCCCGGATGCGAGCCTGTCAATGCACCCAAGGGCCGGTGCGCGTCGCCGAGTTCACGGCAGGCGCCGCCATGACATACCTCCACCGCTCATGGGCCCGCCTGTACCGGGCGGACGAGCACGCCACGGCCTACCAGTCACCCCTGTGGCTGACTGCGTGGGCCCGCCACCGTGCGCCCGGCCGCGAACCGTTCATCGTCAGCGTCCATGACCACCGCGGCCCCGTCGCCGCCCTGGCCCTGACCCGCCACGTCGACAGCGACGGCCGCCGCCGGATCACCGCCCTGTCCGCGCCCGCAGCCGAATGCATCCGCCCCCTCGGCCCCGGCGCCGAACACCCCGCCGTCGCCGCCGCACTGGCCGGGCATCTGCACCACCTCGCCGACGACCGCACCGAGGTGTACCTGCCCGATCTCCCGGCCGACAGCGCCCTGGCCCGCCACGCCCAGCGACTGTGGAGCGGGTCCTGCACCCAGACCCCGTATGCCACCGTCCCCCTGCCCCTCGACCTCACAGGCCTGTCCCGCTCCACCCGCCGCGACCACCAGCGCCGCCGCCGGGCCCTGCACGCCCTCGGCGACCGCGTCACCTACCACCGCACCCACAGCAAAGAGCAACTCCTCGCCGCCTACCGCGTGCTGGAACAGCTCCACCACCAGCGCAACGCCGACCGCCCGCCGACAGGCGCACTGACCGCCAACGCGAGTCTGCCGTGGCCCGCGGTGCTCAGCTCCTGCGCCCCGATGGCGTTCATCGCCACCCTCAAGCTCGACGGCCAGGCCGTCGCCGCGCAGTTGTGCCTGCACCACGGCAGGCACGCCTACTCGCTGCTGGCGGGGATGGACCCCCGCCACCGGGCCCTCGCCCCCGGGCACACCCTGCTCCGCCTCCTCGCCGAGGACCTCACCGCCACCGGCTTCACCGCGCTGGACCTGGGCCGTACGACGGCGGACCCCGGCCAGCGCGCCTACAAGGCTGCCTACGGCGCCAGCTGGCGGCTCAGCACCTCCGTGTCCACCCAGGCGGCGAGCTCGCTGCCCGCCGCGCGCGAGCCGCTGTGCCGCAGCACCCCGGCCGCGGGGGAGCCCCCCCCCCCCGGGGGCGCCCCCAGGTGACGCCCCCGGGGGGGGGGCCC
>NZ_JBHWUR010000110.1:0-15695 GCF_042737755.1 Streptomyces sp. NPDC059994 | reverse complement strand
ATACACCCTGTGAACCCCCGGGCGGTGTGCGCGGGCCCGCCGGCGCGCCCGCCGGGTGGCCCCACCACCCGGGCTCTTGCCCCGCCGCCGTTGTTTGACCGGCGCCAGTGGTCACGGCCGGGGGCCGGGCCCCTGGGCAGGCGGCGGGGGCTGTTGACGGTGCTGGTCCCCAGGGCGGGCGCGGTGCGGGGGCGGTACGTCTGGGCGGGGTGCGCGGGGGTGCTGCGAGGCAAGGCGCGCCAGGAGCTCCGAGCTGACTCCTGGCTGGGCGAGGCGCGCGGCAAGCGCGGCCCGCTGCTGCTCGGAGAGGCCGGAGAGCTGCTGCAGCCCACCGGTGGAACTCGTCGGCTGAGGGCGGGCAGCCCAGATCCGCTCGGCCATAGCCTGGACCTGGGTGCGGATCTGCTCGGCCTGGCCGTCGGTGACGCCGTAGGCGCGGAAATGGAGCTGGGTGACGCCCTTAACGAGCGTGAGCGAACGGTGTGCCAGCAGGTAGGGCGAGGCGAGGTCGCTCTGCGGACCTGCCGGGGCCTCGGCCTCCAGGCTCCTGGCGGCCAGTTTGGTGAACGCCATCTGCCCCCAGTGCTGCTCCTGCAGCGTGAGGTCGATGTAGTCGCGCGCATCGACGCGGGACATGGCCTGCTGGAGCGTCTGGATGGTGCAGGTGGCCATCGAGCTGACCACAAGGCCCTGAACGAGGACCGGGGGCGTGTACTGGGGCATGCGGGACAGGACCAGCCGCACCGGCGGCGCTTCGGCCTGGGGACCGCTGCCGGGGGAGACGATGTGCAGGGCCCGCAGCAGCCCCGGCCCGGCGGCCTGTTCGGCCTGAACCTCGTATCCGAGCTGGCGCAGCGCCGCAGCGGCCACCCCGGTGATGCGGACGGGATCGTAGGCCTGGGGGGTGGTCAGTGTGATCTCGACGGCCTGGCGGCGCAGTACCCCGTGCAGATGCAGGGCCAGGTCGCCGCCGAGCTGGAAGGAAGCCTGGGTCTGGCCCAGGGCCGCCAGGACGATCTCCGCATCCCGTACCGCTCGCCCGACGTTCCAGATCACCGCATGTCACCGCCCCAGCTCGGGAAACCGGGCCTGCCACACGAAGATCACCGCATCGGGCAGCACGTCCCGCAGCTGCTCCCACACGGTGACCAGCTGCCCCGCGTGCAGCATCCGGGCCTGCTCGGCGGCGCTGCCGTACAGCAGGGCCCGCTGATACAGGTCCACCACGCTGCGCGGCCCCGCCGTCATACCCCAGCCCGCGGGTGCCTGCACGGCTCCGTCGGCAGGGCCTGCCAGGTCGCTGAGCCTGGCCACGAGCTGGGGCGGCCGCGCCAGCAGCCAGTCCGGGGTCCCGGGCCGGTTCAGCGCGGCTGCGACATCCGAGGGGACCTGCCCGGCCAGGTCGGCGCGCATGGCCTCACGGGTGGCCTTGGCCCCGGCAAAGTCGATGGCGTCTATTTCCGCGTCCGCGTCCCCGTGCTCCACGCTGGTCAACTCCCGTCCGCAGCAGCCTCTTTGGTCGCCCTTGTGCTCCAGCGTACGACGGCCGCACGCGAAGCAGAGGAACTGGACGGCGCCCCGCAGCGGGGAGGGAGGAGCACACGGCAGATGGGACAGGAGCAGAAACCACATCCGGCTGCCGTACCGATATCTCCCCGGGCGCGGGGGCCTGAGCTCGGGGGAGGGCCAGGACCCCGGCGATTCGCGTATCCGGGGGGACCGGGTGCACACACGCGATGCCCTGTTCAACGCCCGCCAGGCAGCACGGTTACGCTCCGGCGCCGACAGTGCCTCGTCTCAGACCGCTTGAACCCCGGCCTCGGGGCCGTCGGCGGCGACAAGCCCTGCGACAAACGACTGGAAGTCCGCGGCAAGGTCCAGCTCGGTGTCCGTGTCGGTGTCGAACCAGGTGAGGGACGGCTCGCCGCGTGGGCCGCAGACTCGGTAGTCGAGCGCGATCCAGCAGTGTCCGTCGCCGGACAGCAGCACGATGGGCGACGGGAGGCCCCACTCCTCGACCAGCTCGGGTGTGTCCGGGATCGACGTCATCCGTTCGCGCCGGCCGATGCCCATGAGGGCGTCGAACGGCACATGGTCCGCACTCCACGACGTGGGAAGGGGGGTGGGGAAGGCGTTCCAGCGAGCGGCCACCGGGGCCGCCGTTCTGAACCCGCAGCACCGACAGGAGCGAAGTGGGGAGCGAGACGCCCAGGCGGACTTCGGCATCGAGCAGCGCCGCGTCGGTCAGGGGCGGCTGGACACCGTAGTTGCCCTCGTTCCACAGCGATGCCCTGACTTCATCGAAATCCGTCACGACCGGCATCGTATGGCTCCCCCGTGGCCCACGGCAGGAGCCCCTGGGCATCCGGGCGGGCGCAACTCGGCCCCAATTCGCGGGTCCGTCGGGCCTCACGGGGCATCGCCACTCGGCGACACGACGCACCCAGGCCACGCGGTTCGAAGAGCCGTCCCCTCGCCGCGGCACGCTGACCGAGCGCTGCTTTGGGGCCCCGCTCTCGGCCAGAGACTGCCCGTCTCGGCCCTCACACCGTTCAGTAGCTGGGCGTGCCCCCGTGCTGCGCGCCGGGGCATGATGACGGCGCGTGCGCGCCGTGGCAGACCCAGGACGGGAGGAGCTGTGTGGTGAGTTCACCTTCCCCCTCGCTGCGGCCTCCCGCGTTGCTGCGGGCGCGCTGGCGTGACGTTCCCGGCTATGCGCGTCTGCTGCAGCGCCGCCTGAGCCCACCTGCCGCGACCAGGATCAGTGCCGTGACCGGGGTGCTGATGTGGCTGCTGGTGCTCGCCTTTTGGCAAGCCGACGGCCGTCTGCTCGGCCGGGGCAGTGCCGTCCTGGCCGTCCAGGGACCGCGCATCCGTCTTCGCCGCCGCCTGGCCGCGCTGGGCATGCTCCTGGCCGCAGCCCTAATGCTCGCCCTGCTCGCGCTTGGCCTGGGCACCGCCGCCGCACTGCTGGCGGCAGTCTGCGGGCTGCCTGCGGCGCTGGCCGGAAACAGCGTGGCCATAGCCTTCGGTGTCCTTCTCGTCGCGGAGATGGCCCGCACGCTGCGCGGCATTTCCAGTTCGGTGGCCGTAACGCGGGCCCGCCGCGCGCACCGCAGGACGGGCGGCACGTGGTGGGAAGTGGGGCAACTGGCCGCCGCCGAGGACGATCCCGTCTCCGCCGGCCGCCTCGTGCACGCGGCGCTGCGGCAGGCCGACACCCACGGCATCGGCCTGGTGGCCGCCGCCCGCACCCCCGCGCTGGAACGCGCCTACCGGCGGCTCGGATTCTGCCCCGACCCCGCTCACCCTCCCGCCTTGATCCGCCTGCCAGGCGCTGCACACCGCACTCGTCGGTGAGACCGGCCGGCAAGCCGGCCTCTGGATACACCAGTAAGGAGCGTCAGCTCTGCTGGAAGCGGCTCTGCGATGATGCGCAGTGTGGACCATGCGGACGCTCTGGTGAGGCTGGGCAGTTGGACTGCCGAGCAGTGGGGCCTGGTGACGGGGGCGCAGGCCGCCCAGGAAGGCGTCGATGCTCCCCGGCTGACGTCGCTGGTGGGGGCGGGTCTGCTGACGGCAGTGGACGACGGGGTCTATCAGCTGGCCGGGGCGCCCGCGCCGCGGCACGGGGTTATCAAGGCCGCCTGGCTCGCGATGGATCCGCCGACGCCCGCCTGGCGCAGGCTGCCGCCCGCCCGCCCCGGGGCGGTCATCTCCCACGCCTCCGCCTGCCGCCTGCACCAGCTCGGTGACCTGCCCGCACCCGTGGTGGAGATGATCGTGCCGCCCGGGACGCCCGGCGAGGGGCCGGGCCGGTGCCTGTATGACGGGCCGGTCCTGGATCCCGGGGACATCGCGCTGGTGGACGGACTGCCCGTCACCACGCCCACGCGCACCATCACCGACCTGCTGCACGCCGGAGTCGACGGCGCGCACATCGGCGCGGTGATCGCGGACGCAGCCGGCCGCCACCTGGTCGGGCCCGACACCCTCGCCCCTCATCTCCAGCCCTTCACCACCGCCTACGGGCTGCCCCACGCGGCCACGGGCCACGACCTGATTGACCATCTCACTGCCCAGGCGGGTGAAGGGGTGGGCGCCGAGCAGGTGGGACGGCTGCTCGTCCAGGCGCGCGTGGAGGACGTCGCCGCGGCCCTGTCCCGCCTCCCGGCCCCGTGGCGCCAGCAGCTCCTTCAGCACCTGGCGCCCGGTGCGGACGACAACTGACGCCCGGACCCGATCAAAGCCGACAGGCGCCGTCGCACCCCGCCACCCTTGTGGGCACGGCTGCGGGATACCCGCTCCCCGCACGTACGCTTGAACCCTGGCCGCCGACCACCTCTGTCCGAGGAGCCAGATGGACGCGTACACGAGCCCGACGGCCTTCTACGGCGCGCTCAAACACAAGGCCCAGCTCCTGTCCCGGCAGAGCGGGATGGGCGTCGCCGACCTGCTGAGCTCCTACTACTTCAGCCGCCTGGTCGCCCGGGTGTTCCAGGCCCAGCCCGAACGCTGGATCCTCAAAGGCGGCCACGCGCTGCTCACGCGCTACCCGGGCGCAGCGCGCCTGAGCCAGGACGTCGACATCCAGCACGACGGTGACACCGGCATCGAGGACGCCGTCACCGCCCTGTGCGCCGCCGCCCGCCACGACCTGCGCGACTACCTCCGGTTCGAACCCGCGCGATTATCCACCCACCAAAACGGCGCCGCCGGAGCCAAACAACTGCTCCACGTCTACATGGGCACCCACCAGGTCGACACCCTGCGCGTCGACGTGGTCGCCGGACGGCGACCCATCACCACCCCCGACATGCGCCCCATCCGGCCGCTGATCGACCTGGGCTGGCCCGCCGACTGGCCCCAGGCGCGCCTATATCCGATCCTCGACCACCTCGCGGACAAAACCTGCGCGCTCTACGAACGCCACCGCGGCATCCCCTCCACCCGCTGGCGCGACCTCGCCGACATCCTCCTCATCAGCCAGCAGGAAACCCTCGACGGCCACGCCGCCCAGATCACCCTCCGCGCCGAGGCCCAGCGCAGACAGCAGGCGGGAGGCGACCTCCACCTCCCCACGAGCTTCGAGCCCCCGGGACCCGCCTGGCCCGCCCGCTACCCCACCGCAGCGCTCCAGGTCCCCGGGCTGAACGGCTGCACCACCTGGCACCAGGCAGCCGCCGCCGCCGACACCTTCCTCACCCCGCTCCTCGCCGCCCACCCGCCCGGCCACTGGCACCCGGCCGACACCACATGGCACCCCCAGCCGCAGCACCTTGAACTGACACCCGCCCACATGGCCCGGCTGCGCGCCCTCACCGACGCCGTGGCCCAGCGGACCGCGACGGCCCCCGCGCCCGCGGCACAACGGCCCCAGCGCCCCCGTCCCGACGTACCGCCCCCGGCGCCCGGCTCCACGAGGACGCCGGGCCGCTAGCCGGCGGGCAGCCCGGCCTCCGCTCTCTACCTTGCCCACTGCACCGGATGCGGCGCCCCCTACCGGGGCCCCTGGCGGCGCCTCCCGCCCGCCCGTTTTCCCCGGTCGGGCTAGGATCGCGGGCATCCTGCACCGGTATGGAGTGTGTGGGTCACGCCCCGGTCCCCGTGACGGGACGCAGTACGGCCGGGGCCGCACCCGCCCGCAAGACCCCGGCGGTTCCCCAGCGTTGTGCCGGGACCGCTGACAACCTGAAGACGAGGGCTGCAGGTGAGGCAGTCAGCCGGGACGTGTGGGAGGGGACCGGTGTCCCTGCGATGCCAGCCACACCTTGGGGAGACGCAAACGCTATGTCTGAGTACGGTTTCGTCTCCGCGACGGATGAGGTTCTCAGCGTCCGCCACGATCTGGCGGAGCGGGTGGTTGCGGCGCTGCAGCGCGCCGGTCTGCCCGCGTGCATCGAGGGGGAGCTAGGTTCGCGCGACCGGGCGGGAGCGCGGGTCGAGGTCCAGCCCGACGCGGAGACCGGGTCGGCGGCGGTGTCCGTGTTCTGGGGCTGCGATCCCGCCATGGTCCAGGCCGCCCTCAACAGTCTCCAGGCCGGGCGTACCGATACGCCGGCTTTCCGCTATGCCGGGACGATGGGCCTGCACATGCAGAGCGCAATGATCAAAATCCTGCTGTCGTCGGGGATCATCGCCACGCTGGAGGACGACACCATGAACCCGGACGCTGTCCTCGTGTTCGGGATGATGTCCGACCTGCCACCGGCGCTCAGGCCCGCGTTCGTACCGCCGGAACCCGCCGACCAGCCGTCCGCTGACGGTCCGTCCTGCGCCGTCTGACCAGCCTTGTGCATCACAGGCGGTACCCCTTGTCTCACTCCGCTGTCGCAGCTGTCCGGGCACGGCGTGGAGATGCAGCGCCAGGGAAGGCCCCAGCCTCCGTCCCCGTATCCGCCCGGCCCCTCTCCTCGTCCTGCGGGGTATCCGCTCCGTACAGGCCGAAGGGACCCTCTTCCCCCGGGCAGCGCGCCCCCAACTGGACGGCGCACGCGCTGCATCCGGTAGGGCCGCGGGATCATGTCGCCTCCGTCTCCTGCACATCGCCGCCGGGTCACGGGCGGCTGTGAATCGAGCGTAGAGGGATGAAGAGTTCACGGGCGCGAGACCGGCATCCTCTGGCGTGATGTCGGGATGCGGGGCCGAGGTGGTTCGTCATCTGTGCCCGGGAACTCGGCCGCACCCGTGGGGCGCGACAGACAGCCGGTTCTGGCACAGAGGCCCGCCCTGAGCCCGGGAGCTCCAGAACACAAGATCCCGACGGTCGGCCGACCCGCTGCGGACACGCGCACACGGCCCGAGCGAGGGGGCGGAGCAGGCGTCGGCTGTCCAGTCGGCGAGGAGGAGGCGGGCGAACTCGGCGGCTGCGAAGGCTTCGCAGCCCGAGAGGATGGGGCCTTCGGCTGACGGCGTGCCGGTCAGAGTCTTAGAAGAAGCTGTGCCTGCCCCGGGCCCTCTAGCGGCGGGGGGTCGTCGATCGTGGCTGCGCCTGCACCTGCGCTGGGTCCGGCTGCGTCGGCCGACGGCCAGGAGGCGCAGAGGGCGGCAAGGGCAGCGCACGGTTTGCCGCGCCCGTGATGAGGGCGTCGGCCACGGCGCGGATCTCCTGTGCCCGCGAGGCGTACGGCAGCCCCCCTTGCACATGCTCAGCGGGCTGACGACGGTGGCCGCGCTCGTCGTAGCGGGCCTGGTAGGCCGCACTGGCGTGCTGCGGAGCCAGCGGAGCGAGCGCGGCCGTGACCGGGGCGGGAAATGCCGCGCTGTGCACCCTCCACGGCTGCTCGGGGGAGCGCCACGCCATCGACGCCACCTCCACTGGGACATCGGCTGTCCCACAGAACTCCACGAACGACGCGGAAGCCTCGTACTGCTGGTCTGCGCTCAGCGGCCGCAGCTGAAAGACGACATGAGTGGCCGGCCGGGAGGGATCGTCCTGGAGCATCTCCAGTTGGGCCGCATCGTCGAACGCCGCGCGCGCTGTGGTGTTCCAGGGAGTGTGCGCGTGCGGCAGGTTGCCGTGCCCAACATGCTCCAGCAGCACCGCCGCACGCTCAGCAGCATCGCGGGAACTGTCGTGGACGTAGCGGTGCAGCCCCGGGCGCAGGGACAACACCGCCGAGCCGTACAGACCCTGCACGGACGGATCGGCACCCGGCGGTGTGGCAACCGGCCGGAAGGCAGGAGCCCACCGCCCGGCCTCCTCCTCCGTGCGTTCGCCATAGCGGTACTCGGCCCCACGGTGCCCCTCCAGGCCGAAAAGCCCGTTGAAGAAGGCGTTGCTAGCCCGGTTGGCTGAGACCTCACGGGCATCGAAGTACCGGGCCCACTCGGCCGGGGGCCGATTGTGGATGTTGCGCTCAGGGGCGGGGTCACGGTAACCGTTCCACCACTTCGTCCCCTCGGGGGTGCGCAGTCCGTGGTTGATCCACGCCGCGGGATAGGCCGCGTAGAGTGCGTCCATCAGGACCGAGGCAATCCCCCGGCGCGCGTAGCCAGGATCGACAGAGACCATGGAGACGGTCACGGCCTGCCCGCTGGGGTGCACCTCGAAGTCCAGGTTCCCCGCCGCGAACCCGCCGTGCAACGCGATCAGGCGACGATTCCTCCAGGCGCCCAAAGTGACCTTCCAGTCGGTCAGCCACAGTGACAGCCCAGAACCGTCCAGCCGCGCCTGCGCTCCCGCCTCTGCCATCACCAGCCTCCGCGCTCTCGGCGCCCGGCGCCTAAGATCGGCCTGCCGCGTGGCCGGTCAGGGCAGGCCGAGCCGCGTCCACGTCCGGCGGTGCTGCGGGCGAAAGAGACGAGGGGACAGGTCCATGGCGGGCACGCCGTCGCGGCCGCCCTCACCTGCTGTCCCGACCGCTGCCCGCGTCCGCCCTGGGGATCTGCCGGATACGCGCCGACGCCACGAGAACCGCCACGCCTACACCGTGGAGGCACGGGAGGGCCGTACGGACACCACCCGCGTACGCGCCGGCCCGGCTGTGGACGGCAGTTCCTCCAGACAGGCGGCTACTGCCTCCTCCAACTGTCCGCGCCCGCCGGCGGTCAGCAGGCTGCTGCCGCTGGCCGGGTCGATGTCGAGGACTGCCTGCACCGTCACGGTGGCCGCGTGCGCTCCTGGCGCGGCATCCTCGCCGGGCAGCACCACCTGCGCGATGCAGTGCACCTCGCCGCGGGCATCCACGTCGGAGCGCGAGTCGTAGATGATCTCGCCGGCGGCGCTCAGCACTGCCATGAGGCGATCGACCGCCGGGGGTAGGCCCTTCAACTCGACCCGGGTGACCGACGGCACCTGTTCTGGCATACCCATCCGCTCCTCCACGATTGCCGGGGCCGCGCCGAGCCGAGACCTTCCTCAACCGTAACTCCACTTGCTACCAAAGCCAGTTGTTCCATGGGGGCGTCTGGCTTCCCCTTCGGACGGCGCCCGGGAGCCTGGCCCCCAGGTCAACCGAGACGAGGGCACATCGGGTGGGGCGAACCGCCGGAGCAGCCGAAAGGCCGCTTTGCTCTGTCAGCGCGGACGAACTCAGCGCAGCAGCCTCGACGTCCCAGGAATCCGTGACGCTGGACCACAGCCCGTACCGACCTCGTCAGGCGCGGCCTTGCACACGATCCGCCCCACAGGCAGGCCCCCAGGCCCCGTGGAGGGGCACCGGACGAACTGGCTGATGCGCTGACGCCCGTGGGCCTGCGGCGTTACCGTACGGGCATGACGAGCGCTCCACCCGCCGAGCGGGTCCTGCCCGCCGACCCTTCGCTGATCAGCCTTGCCTACCACCACGAACACCCGGTGCGGTCCTACGAGTTCGAGAACACGCTGCAGGTGTGGTCGGTCACGGCCCGCATCGACGCCGACATCCTGGCCGAAGACCTTGCCGCGCGTGGGGACGTGGACCAGGAGCAGCTGGACGCCGTCGGGGAGATCATGGTGGGGCGGATGTCGTTCGTGCGGGTGCGCATGTTCGGGCCCGACGACCCGTTCGAGGCCATGGACTCCTACACCGGTGACACCGCGGGCATCGGCGAGGTGGTGCTGGATATCGGCCGGGGCCAGTGGGCGGCGGAGTTCGAGGCGGCCCTGGCCCACCCGGTCGGCGACCTGCTGGTGATGGACCGCGTCATTCTGCAGCCCGAATGGCGCGGCTTCGGGCTCGGCCCGGTCCTGGCGGGATCCGCTGTGCAGCGCCTGTCCAACGACTGCGTGGCCGTGGTCTGCGAACCGGGATCGGCTGACGGCCGCGAACTCACCGAGGACCAGCACACCGAGACCAAGGCCAAGCTGGCCGGAGTCTGGGCGAAGATCGGCTTCACCCCGTTCCAGGACGGCGTCCACGTCCTCGACTGCCATCTGCAGCGCCCCCTCGACCTGATGGCCGAGCGGCAGCGGGAGTTCCGCGCCCACTGCGCACAGTGGCGTCGACAGCACGCCTGACGATGCGCTCCGGCGCGCGGGCTCGGTGCCTACGCCGGCCCGCGTCCGGCTGGTGCACAGCGCAGGAAGCCAGCCTGCCTGGCGCGGGTGACCAGTTGCCGAGCGGTCCTCGTCCCTGGTGTGGGCCGGGCCCGCGTACGTGCGAAGTGGCCGCGGGCCCGGCATACCGCCGGTCTGTCAGCGACGGCACTCCCACGCTAAGGGACAGGCGAGCGTGCCGCGCGCTGCACGGCCGGGTAACACGGTGGTGTTGAGGAGGACGGGCTTCACGCGGCGGTCGGGGCGCTGTCTCGCAGCGCGCCCCAACTCCCTGTCAGTCCTGGAGCCGGATCGGGACGATTCGGAGCCAGTCGACCGGGAGGCGCTGGCTGAAGCCGGGTATGGCGGCCTCCTGGGCCAGGTCCAGGAGCTGAGCGGTGTCGACGGCTCGGACAGTGCGGGGAAGGGTCGGGGTCATGTCGCGATGATGCCAAGAAGCCTCCGCGGGGCCGAGAGCTCAGCTAGGCCGGGATGCGATCTGCCGGCGGGCAGGACCCCAGACTTCCTCGAACTCCTCGGAGGTGAGTTGTTCGGGGTCGTGGCCTTCCCATTCCGAGACGGGTAGCTCGGCTGTCATCCCGAGCCTGCTGTCGTACTCATCGAGGCGGCCGGCGTCGTAGGACCGCTGCCACTCAGCGAGGGAGGCAGCTGCGATCGGGGTCAGCTCTGGCCCTTCGAGTTCGACCTGCCGGCTCACCCAGCCTTCGGCGTCGACGCTGAGTAGGCCCGGGGCGCGGTGCCGGAATTGCTCCCGGCCCGTTTCCCCGGACCTCTCGCCGAACCCGCCGTGCCTATTACTAGGCAACGGGCTCTCCACGGTCTCTGCCGTCAGTTACTTGCAGTGGCCCAGGGGCTGGGAATCGTGTTGCCGCGGTAGCGATACCGGGTGACCGGGATCGCGCTGATCTTCCGCAACTCGATCTCGCCCGCGCTGATCGGCAGCCACCGCCCGGTGGGAGTGGTGAGCCGTCTGCGGACGTCCGACCAGTTCCAGTGATGCCGTACTTGCAGCAACCTGATCACCCGCCACCAGACGAGGTAGTCCAGATTGCTGAAGGTGCGCTTCGCGACGGCATGCCTGAAGTAGTTGGCCCATCCGAGTGTGACCTGGTTGAGGTTCACCAGAATCACGGCCAGGTCCTGCTGCGATGTTCTGTGGGTGAGGTGCCGGATCTTCGCCTTCACCGACCGCAGAGGTCGGTCAGCGATGAAGGTGTAGACGTACCACTTGTCCGTTCCGCGCTTGCGGCGCCACTGGATGTGGAACCCCAGGAAGTCGAACCCCTCGCTCAGATGCGCCACCTGGGTCTTGGCTGCTGAGAGCCGCAGCCCCATCGGTGCAAGGACCTGAGCGACTTCCTCGCGCAGTGCTTCCGTGTCCTGCCTGGTTCCCTTGACCAAGACGACAAAATCGTCCGCGTAGCGGACGAGCCGCCACGAGGGCAGGCCTTTGGCACCCCGCCGTTCGCGCCGACCGCTGGTGGACAGTTCCCCATCTGACTCCCATGCCCGGTGCAGGTGCTCATCGAGCACCGACAGAGCAGTGTTGGCCAGGAGAGGAGAGATGGTGCCCCCTTGCGGCGTGCCGGTGAAGGTCTCCTGATGTTCCCCGAGCTCTGTAAGGAGACCGGACTTCAGGAATGCTTTCACCAGCGCCAGAACCCGCTTGTCCTTGATCCTCTTCCGAACACGGTTCATCAGCGCGACATGCTCGATCTCGTCGAAGCACGCCGCGATATCCGCGTCTAGCACCCACCGATAGCCATGGGTGCCGTAGAAGTGAATCTCGGCAATCGCGTCCTGAGCCCGCCGCTTGGGCCGGAACCCGTAGGAGACCGGCTTGAAGTCGGCCTCGAAAATGGGCTCCAGGACCAGTTTCAGCGCGGCCTGGACGACCCGGTCGGCGATCACGGGAATCCCCAGCCGCCGAACCTTCCCCGACCCACCCGGTTTGGGGATCTTGCGCTCCCGCACCGGTAGCGGCCGGAACGAACCCTGCCTGAGCTGGGTTCGAAGGTCATTCAGGAAACCGGGGACCCCGACCTGCTCCTCGACGTCGGCGGCCGTCAGGCCATCCACGCCGGGAGTGCGGGCTCCCCGGTTGCCGGCGACCCGGTCGAACGCCGCGATCAGCGTCGACGGGTCGTGCACGAGGTTGAACAGATCATCGAACCGGCGGCCGGGATCGGCCGCCGCCCAACGGTGAAGTTTGGCCTGCATCTCCGATACCCGCTGGCGCGGACCCATCGGGCCTTCCTCCAGCAGGGCGCCGCTGTTCAGCGGCGCGTCTTTCGGCATTGCAGTCTCTTTCCCTTCTCGAAACCGCTGCCGCCCTTCCCCATGTGCGCGGGCTCTGTCGGGTAGCTCCGGCGCGTTGCCGCGCCGGAGCCCCCTAAGAACCGGACGTGCCAGTCATCCCGGCATCCGGCTCAAGCAAGCCCTGAAGGCTCGCGGGCAAGCAGAGGTGCCGGACCTGGAGCGATGTCGGCAGAGCGCCGACGCCGACAGGCCGTGTGCACGAGACGAAGGACCACGTTCGACGTGCCTTGGTCCGGAGCGAGGACGAGGTGTTGCTTCGTCACTGCCCTTCGGACCACCGCCATCCACTGTTCCCATTCGGCAGGGCTCTGCGGTTGGTGGTCGGCGTGCAGGAGAAAGCTCCGACACAGCGGGCAGCGGCCGTCTTGCAGCGTCAGCAGCCGCAGTCCGTACGCGTCCAGCAGCAGAGGTTTCTCTTTGCGTCGCCGTTTGGCCCAGTATTCAGCCAGGGCTGGATCGTCCGGAGACGATGTGCCCGGGACCATCTGGTGCCGAACAATCTTTGTCCAGGAGAATTTCCGCAGGTGAGCGCCGGTCTCCCGGTCGCCGAATACCCATCGGTTCTTACTGGACTTGTTGAACTGACCGAAGTACCGGTTGACGATCCAGTGCCTCGATTTGTTCTGGTGGCCGTTCTTGGCCCACTTGTAGGTGAGCTTCCACATGTAGTCGTCCAGCGCGGTAAACGCTGCACTGGAGACCACCGTCCGGTAGTAGGCCGACCAGCCGCGCACGATCGGGTCGATCTTGTGCAGCACCGCACTGACATTGGAACCTCGCAAGGCCAACATCTCCGTGCTTAGCCGTTCCCGGATTCGTCTCAGAGCCGCCGGACTCGGTTTGATCAGCAACTTGCCGTCATAGCGGCGGACGTTAAATCCCAGAAAGTCGAAACCGGAGTCAGCGCGGACGATTCGTGTCTTGTCCTCGTTGAACGCCAGCCCTCTGGGCGCCAGCCACTCGGCGAGCTTTGCTTTGACCTGTTGGGCTTCGTCATGGCTGTGACATAGCGCAACAAGATCGTCGGCGTATCTGATCAAGGCCGGGGAACCCTCAACCGACTCGGCGGCGTTCGTGCCGAGCTTGCGGTATCGGACTCCGGCGGCTTGTTCCATTCCGTGCAGAGCGATGTTCAGCAACAGGGGGCTGACGACGCCCCCTTGCGGGGTGCCTTCCTCTGTCGGGGCGAACCGGCCGCCGTCGACCACTCCGGCCTTCAGCCAGTGCCTGACCAGTTCCCTGGCCGGGAACGTGCCCAGCTGGGCGAGAAGGTACTCGTGGTCGATACGGTCGAACGCCGCTTTCAAGTCCGCGTCCAACACCCACATCCGCTGGGGGTTCTTGCCCTTCAACGTCAGGTAGATGGCGGATATCGCGTCATGACAACCGCGGCCGGGCCGGAAGCCGTACGACTTCGGCTCGAACCGCGCCTCCCACTCGGGTTCCAGCGCGTTGACCACCCGCGCTTGGAGTGCCCGGTCAGCGATGACCGGGATCCCCAGCGGGCGCTTCTTTCCGCCTTCTTTGGGAATGTGCACGCGCTTGACCGGCAGGGGCGTCCAGGTTTTCGAGCGGTATTGCGCCCAGTCGACCAGTCTGGTCTTCGACTGGGGCAGCAGCGCCGTCCGCCCGTCCACTCCGGCGGTCTTGCGCCCAGCGTTGATCTCCGTCACGCGCCGCACGCTCAGCAGCGTATTGGCACGGGAGCGGAGCATCAGTTTCTGCAAGTTGCGAACTCGCTTGAGGTCGCCTCCCCGCGATGCCGTGAAGATTCTCTGCCGCAGACGCCGTACTTCATCCTCGACGGCACGCCAGTCAATATCGTGCCAGTCAGGGATGTCGTCCTCCGGTCCGTTCGCCATCACGTCCGCGTTGGCTTCCACCTGCGTGTTCGTCATGGCGTCCAACTTGCCCTTCGGTTCCGGTGTCGTTCGCTTCGTCTCTCCACAGGCTCACCTGGCCTCCGTCAGCACCCTTTCGGGTCCGGGTATCAACCCGTATCCGGCCGGTTATGCGAGACGGCCGGCGGAGGGCCGGTCATGATGTCTCGTTTTCCCGCTGCCTTTCGGCCGCCGGCATTGGCTTCTGAGGCCATCCTGCGCCCGCTGGAGAATTGGGCCTTCCTTGCGGTCAGCTTGCCGAAGACGCCAGGCTTCTTCGGACTCCAACGGGGTTGTCACGTTCCGCACGAGTGAGGTGCGGCCGGGTCGGGTGCCCCCTATACCCCGAGGACGGCGGTGTTCTCCCGACCGGCTTAAGGTCCTCCGGTCGGCGCCTGCCGCTTCTCAACGGCCAGTCCTTGACCCCGCTGCAACGACCCATCTGCGGGGCTTCCTATCACGAGGCATCACCAGGGGTTCACGTTGTTCACCCTGTCGGCCTTCCCCGCGGCCTGTAACTCCCGGATGGAACGGGAGCCCTTGGGCCTTGAAACCTGAGCTTCGCACCCCGCCGTTACCAGCGACGCACGTCAGGCCGGGGACAGATCCTCGAACACTGATCCGTAACTACACCTTCGGCATCAGCCGACCTCCTTCGATGAAGCTCACTCAACTCGTGCGACTTTCGTGTCGCACCCCCGGCTCGGAGTACTACGGCGGCTCCGCCCCACCCGGACCGTTCGGCGGTCGATGCGCCTATCCCCAACCGGGCACTGGCCATGCACGACAGAGGAGTTGAGAACGGGTGGTTCCCGTGTTCACTGCGATTCGCTCGTTGGAGTAGGAGCCCGACTGTGTCCCTGCGGCATCGCCACGAGTACGCCGTAGACCTTCCTCGTGGCCTCCCGAACGGCTTCGAAATACCGGCCAAGGAGTTCCCCGCTTCCCTCAGGCAGCGGGTGCGCACCGCCTCCGGCCCAGATCCACCAGGTTTCGAGCCGGTGTATTCGTTAAGAGACGTAAAGACGCCGGTTCCTCGCGTACTCCTCTCCATCCCGCTCGCCGGACCCGCACCATCTGGCAGTACTGGCACGTCCCGGCTTTGTCAGGGCCGCTCCCGCCCTCCCCGGCATCACCCGGATCAGGCTGCCCTCAGCTCCACCTCCCTGCTACGACAGGTCAGCGGTGAAGGTCTCTCACCTCCACACGAATCACAGCGCCTCACGGCGCAACTCGAAGTAGAACCAGGTGTCTTCCTCGTCCCAGTAGCAGCGCATCCATGTGGTCACCGGTCAATGATGACGGTGCTGGCTGCCGCCATGACGGTCTCGCCGAAGGGAATCAGTTGGGGATCCGCCGGGCAGCGGCGGCGACCGGCGAATCTCAGACCGCGTTTGAGATCTCCCGTGCCGGTTGTGCGGATCGCTCGTTGAGGGGTGTATGAGTGCTGCTGGGGAGGGTTATCCGTCGGATCTGACGGATGAACAGTGGTTGCTGGTCGAGGAGTTGTTGCCGCC
>NZ_JBHWUR010000109.1:0-25304 GCF_042737755.1 Streptomyces sp. NPDC059994 | reverse complement strand
CCGGATTCCTCCGGCGCCCGCCTCCTGGCGCTCCAGCCTGCTTCACACCGGCATCAAACCGAGACTCAGCTCCACCGCAGAAGGGAGGGGCCGCCCTTGACCATGATCTCCTTCTCGCCGGCGACATTCCCCCACGGCACCTGGACGGAACCGCTCTTGCCGCAGCCAGCGTCGTACCAGGTCTTTGCACCTTGAGCGTTAAAGCCCTTGAACTTTACGCAGACACTGCCACCCTTGGTGACCGTCCAGGCGTAACCCATCTTCATGCCCGGGGCTCCGAAGTGGCCACAGCCGTCACTTATCGAGGTCCACTTCCCCGGGAGGCTGCCTGCATTCTTCCAGCCAGTACATGCTGCGGCAGCCACAGGGGCGGAGGGCGTCACTGACGCCGCCGGACTCGCGTTTGCCGGAGCAGCGCCCACCGCCACAGCACCGAGCGAGAGAAGGGAGACAGCCCCAGTGGCGATCTTGCGTGAAATTGACATGGATTCCTCCGGTTGAGATGCCTTGGTCAGTGGCACCAGGAAGATCTAACCAAACTATTGATCTATAGAACACGTGCTTGAAGCCATTTGCGACTGTATATATCCAGCCGCACCCAGGGAGCGCGATGGGTGCCCCGGGAACATCCCGGGGCACCCATCGCAGCGCTTTCTCACGAGTCGTCAGACTCGGATGAGCGCCTCCAGCGGCGCGCCCGCCAGGGCTGGTTCCAAACGGTTTCGGCCTCCCAGGAAGCCGAGCTCCATCAGGACCGCCACTCCGGCCACCTCGGCTCCGGCTCGCCGGATCAGCTCCAGGGAGGCCTCGGCCGTACCGCCGGTCGCCAGCACGTCGTCTATGACCATGACGCGGTCGCCCGCGGCCAGGTCCTCGGCGTGCACCTCGATCTCCGCCGTGCCGTACTCCAGCTCGTACGCCTGCGAGAGCGTCGCTCCGGGGAGCTTGCCCGCCTTGCGTACGGGGATGAAGCCGATTCCGGCGCGGACCGCGACCGGGGCCGCCAGGATGAAGCCGCGCGCCTCCAGACCGACGATCTTCGTCGCGCCGTGCCGTACGCACAGTTCGGCGAGGGCGTCGGTCAGGGCCGCGAAGGCCACCGGGTCCGCGAGCAGCGGCGTGATGTCCTTGAACAGCACGCCCGGCTTCGGGTAGTCCGGCACATCACGGATGCGGCTGAGCAGCAGCTCCTGGGTGGAGACCGTCATCGGCGCTTCCCCCGGTTGTTGCGGGAGGGCTGGCGGCGCTGGCCGACAACCGCGCCCGCAGTCTCGGCCGCGTCGTCGTCATCGGCGCCGTCCTGCGGCTCGGCGTCCTGCGGCTCGCCCGTCTCGCCCTTGGCAGCGGCCGCGGCCCGCTTGGCGAGCACCCGCTTCTTGAGGGCCTTCATCTGCGGGTCGCGCTCCTTGAGGTCGGCGACCAGCGGGGTGGCGATGAAGATCGAGGAGTACGCACCGGCCGCGAGGCCGACGAACAGCGACAGCGAGATGTCGTTCAGCATGCCGGCGCCGAGGACGCCGCCACCGATGAACAGCAGGCCCGCCACCGGGAGCAGCGCGACGATCGTGGTGTTGATGGAACGCACCAGGGTGCCGTTGAGGCTCTTGTTCGCCATCTCGCTGTAGGTGAGCCTGGTCTGCTTGGTGATGCCGCGCTGGCCCTCCTTGAGACCGTCGAAGACGACGACGGTGTCGTAGAGGGAGTAACCCAGGATGGTGAGCAGACCGATCACGGTGCCCGGGGTGACCTCGAAGCCGACCAGTGCGTAGACACCGACGGTGATCGTGATGTCGTGGATCAGCGCGACGAGGGCCGCGAGCGCCATGCGCCACTCGAAGGCGATCGCCAGATAGATCACCACGAGGATCATGAACACGATCAGACCGGTCCACGCCTTGTTGGCGATCTGGTCGCCCCAGCTGGGACCGACCAGGTCGGCGTTGATGTCCTCGGCCGGGACCTTGAGCTCCTTGGAGAGCTGGCTCTTGATCGCGTCCGACTTCGCGGTGTCGATGCCGCTGATCTGGATGCGCAGGCCCTTGTTGCCGAGCTTCTGGACGATCGCGTCGTGGCCGGAGGCCCGCTGCGCGACCTCCTCCGCCTGGGCGACCGAGGCGCTGGTCTTCGGGGTGGTGAAGACCGCGCCGCCCTCGAACTCGATGCCCATCGTCAGACCCCGCACCGCCAGGCCCAAGATGGCCGTGATGGTGATCAGGATGGAGAGGCCGTACCAGATCTTCCGCTTGCCGACGAAGTCGTAGCCGACCTCACCGCGGTAGAGCCGGGCGCCGAGATGACCGAGTCGCGACATCTCACGCCTCCTTCGGGTCGGTGGGGGCGGAGGCGCGGCGGGAGCGGCGCAGCGGCGGCTTGGCACCGAGTCGCTGCGGATCCAGACCGGACCACGGGTGGCCGTTGGCGAAGAACTTCCTGCGCGCCAGGAGCGTCATCACCGGCTTGGTGAACAGGAACACCACGACGATGTCGAGCAGGGTGGTCAGACCCAGCGTGAACGCGAAGCCCTGGACCTTGCCGACGGTCACGATGAACAGCACCGCCGCGGCGAGGAACGACACGAAGTCGGAGACCATGATCGTGCGCCGGGCGCGGGGCCAGGCCCGCTCGACGGCCGGGCGCAGCGTGCGGCCCTCGCGGATCTCGTCCCGGATCCGTTCGAAGTACACGATGAACGAGTCCGCGGTGATGCCGATCGCGACGATGGCGCCGCAGACCGCCGGCAGGTTCAGCGCGAAGTTGATGGCCGGACCGAGCAGCGCCATGATCACGTACGTGAGGATCGCGGAGACCACGAGGCTCAGGATGGCGACCAGCGCCAGACCCCGGTAGTAGAGCACCAGGTAGATGATGACCAGCGCCAGACCGATGGCACCGGCGATCAGACCGGCGTGCAGCTGGTCGGCGCCGAGCGCGGCGGTGACGGTGGTGACGCTCTGCTCCTCGAAGGAAAGGGGGAGCGCACCGTACGAGAGGACGTTCGCCAGGTCGCTGGCGGAACGCTGGTTGAAGCTGCCGGAGATCTCGGCGCTGGCACTGAGGACCACACGTACCGACGGTGCGGAGACGACCTGACCGTCGAGCGTGATGGCGAACTGGTTCTGTGGCGGCTGCTGCTTCGACAGCTTGCCGGTGATCGACTGGAACTTCTTCGAGCCCTTGCCCGTGAAGTCCATCGTGACGATCCACTGGCCGTTCTGCTGGTCGATGACCGCCTTGGCCTTCTTCACGTCCGTGCCGTCGACCTCGGCCGGGCCGAGGATGTACTTGGCGTCACCCTCCTGGCTGCAGGACGCGATCGTGTCGGTGGCCTTGCTGCCGAAGGCGGCCTTGGCGCGGGACTCCTTGGTGGAGCAGTCCAGCGACTCGAAGTCCTTCTGGAGCTTGGCGACGGCGGCCGTGTCGTTGGCGGACGGGGTGGGCGGCGTCGTGCCCGGCTTCGAGGTGTTCGGCGTGCCCGGCGACGGCGTGGTCTTCGGGGACGGCTTGCCGTCCGCCTTCAGAGCGTCGGTGACGGCGCGGCCCTGCGGCGTCGACTTCGAGCTCGGCTTGGCCGATGTCGTCGAGGACGGCTTGTTCTTGTCGCCGTTCTTGTCCGCGCCCTTGCTGGCCGAGGGGCTCGGCTTGGTGCTGGGCGCGGGCTTCGTCGGGGTGCCGGCGGCGACCGTCAGGACGGGCCGGAAGTAGAGCTTTGCGGTGGTGCCGACCTGCTGGCGGGCCTGCTCCGAGTTCGTCCCCTTGGGGATGTTGACGATGATGTTGCGATCGCCCTGGGTCTGGACCTCGGCCTCGGAGACACCCAGGCCATTGACACGACGGTTCATGATCGAAACCGCGGTGTCCATATTGGCCTTGTTGATCGCCTTTTCCTGGCCGGGCTCGGCCTTGGCCTTGAGCGTGATGCTCGTACCGCCGGCGAGGTCGATGCCCAGGCGCGGCGTCTTGTGCCCGGAGGCGAACATACCGCCCGCGAGGGCCACCATGGCGATCAGGAACAGGACCAGGGTGCGCCCCGGCCTGCCCTGGGCCCCCGCCGGCCTTCGGCCCTTCTTCGGTGCTGCCACCTTGTCGTTTCTCCCTGTCCAACCGCCCGCGCCGGGTATGCGCCTGGGCGGCCACGAAGTGTTGTGGGGACGTCCCCCGTGGAAGTCGTCACCCTCCGCGGGACCGGCGGGCGCGGGTGCGCGCCCAGCGGTCCCCGAGAGGGGTTACTTCGCGTCCGACTCGCCGTCTGCCTTGCCGTCCTTGGGCGCGGCGGCGTCGTCCGCCTCGTCCTTCTTGCCCAGGTCGATCTTGCCGTCCGCCGGGGCGGCCTCGGCCGCGTCGTCGGCGTTCCCGGTCAGCGCCGAGGCGTCGTCCGGCACGGCCGGGAGGTCGGACGTCTCGCCCGAGTCGCCGTGCACGATGCGGTTGTACTCCTCGTCGGAGAGGACCGCGCCGATCGAGTTCTTCGCGTATACGGCGTGGACGCCCGGCGCCACCTCCAGAAGGACCGTGTCGTCGCCGATCTCCTTCACGGTGGCGTACATGCCGCCGATGGTGCGGACGCCGGTGCCGGGCTGGATCTCATTGCGCATGGAGGCGGCCTGCTGCTGCTTCCTCTTCGCCGAGCGGGTCATGAGGAACATGGCCCCGATGAGGACGATGAAGGGGAGAAGGGTCACGAGACTCACGGGACGAACTTCCTTCGCACGACCGCGCAAGGAGTGCGGCCTGATCTGGGGGTGGGTATGCCGACCGGTAAATGTAAGGGCGGCATCGGCGGAGTCTAAGCGAGTCCGCACAGCTGGAACAACGCCCAGCATCCCACCGGGGTTCCTCCCCGTGCACCCACCCGCGCCGTCACGGCCCGAAGAGCCCCTGTTGTCCGCTTCCCGAGACGCCGCCCGGGCCCTGCTGGGGCGGGACGAGGCCGAGGTGCGCCCAGGCGGCGGGGGTGGCGACGCGCCCGCGCGGGGTCCGCGCGAGCAGGCCTTCCCGTACGAGGAAGGGCTCGGCCACCTCCTCGACGGTCTCGCGCTCCTCCCCCACCGCGACCGCCAGCGTGGACAGGCCGACCGGGCCGCCGCCGAACAGTTTCAGCAAGGCCTGCAGCACCGCCCGGTCCAGGCGGTCAAGGCCACGGCTGTCCACCTCGTACACCCGCAGGGCCGCCGCCGCGATGTCGCAGGTGATCACGCCGTCGGCCTTGACCTGCGCGTAGTCCCTGACGCGGCGCAGCAGCCGGTTGGCGATACGGGGCGTGCCGCGCGAGCGGCCGGCGATCTCGGCCGCGCCCGCCGGGTCGATCTCCACGTCGAGGAGGCGGGCCGAGCGGTGGATCACGCGCTCCAGCTCGGCGGGCTCGTAGAACTCCATGTGTCCGGTGAAGCCGAAGCGGTCGCGCAGCGGGGGCGGCAGCAGCCCCGCGCGCGTGGTGGCGCCGACCAGGGTGAACGGGGGGAGCTCCAGCGGGATGGCGGTGGCGCCGGGGCCCTTGCCGACGATCACGTCGACCCGGAAGTCCTCCATCGCCATGTAGAGCATCTCCTCGGCGGGCCGCGACATCCGGTGGATCTCGTCGAGGAAGAGGACTTCCCCCTCCTGGAGGGAGGAGAGGATCGCGGCGAGGTCGCCCGCGTGCTGGATCGCCGGGCCGCTGGTGATCCGGATGGGGGCGCCCATCTCGGCCGCGATGATCATCGAGAGCGTGGTCTTGCCGAGGCCGGGGGCGCCCGAGAGCAGCACGTGGTCGGCGGTGGCGCCGCGTGCGCGGGCGGCCCGCAGCACCAGGTCGAGCTGCTCGCGGACCTTCTCCTGGCCGACGAACTCGTCCAGGTCCTTGGGGCGCAGGGCGGCCTCGACGGCCTGGTCCTCGCCGTCGGCCACCGAGTCGACCAGCCTCGGGTCGGTGGCGTCGGCTCCGGTCTCGTCCCAGTTCATCAGTGTGGTTCTCTCGTCGGCTCGGTCAGCGGGCGCGGTTGAGGGTCTGCAGCGCGGCCTTCAGGAGCGCTCCGATGTTCGGGTTCTCGGCTGCCTCGGCCCGCGGGGCGACGGCGGCGACCGCCTCGTCGGCCTCCCTGGTCGCATAGCCGAGGCCGATCAGGGCGGCGTGCAGCTGGTCGCGCCAGCCCGCGGTGACCGGGGCGCCGGCGGCCGGGGCGCTGCCGACGGGCGCGCCGAGCCGGTCCTTGAGCTCGATGAGGAGCTTCTGGGCGCCCTTCTTGCCGATGCCGGGGACGGCGGTCAGCGCCTTCTCGTCGCCGGAGGCGAAGGCCCGGCGCAGCGCGTCCGGCGTGTGCACCGAGAGGACCGCCTGGGCGAGCCGGGGACCCACCCCGTTGGCGGTCTGGAGCAGTTCGAAGACCTGCTTCTCGTCGTCGTCCGCGAAGCCGTACAGCGTCAGCGAGTCCTCGCGGACGACCAACGACGTGGCCAGCTTGGCCTGTTGGCCGATACGGAGACCGGCGAGCGTGTTCGGGGTGCACTGGAGGGCCATGCCGACGCCGCCGACCTCGACCACCGCGGTGTCGGGGGCGAGGGCGGCGACCGGGCCGCTGACGAAGGCGATCATCGCGTGACCTTCTTTACGGAGAGTTGGGCACGGCGGGCCTGCTCGTGCGCCTGTTGCAGGCGGTTGACGGCGGGGGCGCGCCAGATGTGGCAGATGGCGAGGGCCAGCGCGTCCGCCGCGTCGGCCGGTTTCGGTGGGGCGTCCAGCCGAAGGAGGCGGGTCACCATCGCTCCGACCTGGTCCTTGTCGGCCCGGCCGCTGCCGGTGACGGCGGCCTTGACCTCGCTGGGGGTGTGCAGGGCGACCGGGATGCCGCGGCGGGAGGCGCAGAGCATGGCGACGGCGCTGGCCTGGGCGGTGCCCATCACCGTACGCACGTTGTGCTGGCTGAACACCCGCTCCACGGCGACGAATTCGGGCCGGTGCTCGTCGAGCCACTGCTCGATGCCCTGCTCGATGGCGACGAGGCGGTGGCCCAACTCGGCGTCCGCGGGCGTCCGTACGACACCGACGCCCAGCATGGTGAGCGGCCGGCCCGCGACCCCCTCGACGACGCCCACGCCACACCGCGTCAGTCCGGGGTCCACTCCGAGTACGCGCACGGCCCCTCCCCTCGGTGATCTTCGACTTGCTGCCAGGCTATCCGCTGCCACTGACAACAGCGGCGGGCCGGTGGGACGTGTCCCATCGGCCCGCCGAAACCGCTCAGCTCGCGGCAGCGTTACGCGTCGACCTTCTCCATGACCTCGTCGGAGACGTCGAAGTTGGCGAAGACGTTCTGCACGTCGTCGCTGTCCTCCAGCGCGTCGATCAGCTTGAAGATCTTGCGCGCGCCCTCCTCGTCCAGCTCGACCTGCATGGTCGGGACGAAGTTGGAGTCGGCCGAGTCGTAGTCGATGCCGGCGTCCTGGAGGGCCGTGCGGACCGCGACCAGGTCGGTGGCCTCGGAGATGATCTCGAAGGAGTCACCGAGGTCGTTGACCTCTTCGGCGCCGGCCTCCAGGACCGCGTCGAGGACGTCGTCCTCGGAGAGCTCGCCCTTGGGGAGGACGATGACGCCCTTGCGGTTGAAGAGGTACGAGACGGAGCCCGGGTCGGCCATGTTGCCGCCGTTGCGGGTCATGGCGACGCGGACGTCCGAGGCTGCACGGTTGCGGTTGTCGGTGAGGCACTCGATGAGCACCGCGACACCGTTGGGGCCGTAGCCCTCGTACATGATCGTCTCGTAGTCGGCGCCGCCCGCCTCAAGACCGGCACCGCGCTTGAGCGCGGAGTCGATGTTCTTGTTGGGCACCGACTGCTTCTTCGCCTTCTGCACGGCGTCGAAGAGGGTCGGGTTGCCGTCGATGTCGGCGCCGCCGGTGCGGGCCGCCACCTCGATGTTCTTGATCAGCTTCGCGAAGAGTTTGCCGCGCTTGGCGTCGATCACGGCCTTCTTGTGCTTCGTCGTAGCCCATTTAGAGTGGCCGGACATCTGCCTGTCTCCTTCGCGTAACCAATTCTGCGTCGTTCGGCAGAGATCCTACCGGGAGCCGGTCACCGGGCGTCGCGCACCATGTCCACGAAGAGGGCGTGCATCCGGTGGTCGCCGGTCAGTTCGGGGTGGAACGAGGTCGCGAGGGCGTTGCCCTGGCGCACCGCCACGATGTGGCCGCCGTGCTCCGCGAGGACCTCGGTCCGCGCGCCGACCGACTCCACCCAGGGCGCCCGGATGAAGACGCCGTCGACGGGGCCGACTCCGGTGACCTCCACGGTGGCCTCGAACGACTCGTTCTGCCGTCCGAAGGCGTTGCGGCGCACGATCATGTCGATGCCGCCGATCGTCTCCTGGCCCGAGCGCGGGTCGAGGATCTTGTCGGCGAGCATGATCAGGCCGGCGCAGGTGCCGTAGACGGGCATGCCGTCGGCCACGCGCGCGCGGAGCGGCTCCATCAGCCCGAAGAGGACCGCGAGCTTGGAGATCGTGGTGGACTCGCCGCCGGGTATGACCAGGCCGTCCACCTCGGCGAGCTCCTCGGGGCGCCGGACCGGCCTGGCCACGGCGTCCGCCGCGGCCAGGGCGATCAGGTGCTCCCGTACATCGCCCTGGAGAGCCAGGACGCCGATAACGGGGGTGTTCGTCATGAGGTGATTACCAGCCGCGGTTGGCGTAGCGCTCGGCCTCGGGGAGGGTGTCGCAGTTGATGCCGACCATGGCCTCGCCCAGGTTGCGGGAGGCGTCCGCGATGATCTTCGGGTCGTCGTAGAAGGTGGTGGCCTTCACGATGGCGGCGGCGCGCTTGGCCGGGTCGCCCGACTTGAAGATGCCGGAGCCGACGAAGACACCCTCGGCGCCGAGCTGGCGCATCAGCGCGGCGTCGGCCGGGGTGGCGACGCCACCGGCGGAGAACAGCACCACCGGGAGCTTGCCGAGCTCGGCGACCTCCTTGACCAGCTCGTACGGGGCGCGCAGGTCCTTGGCGGCGGCGTACAGCTCGTTGTTGTCGAAGCCGCGCAGCCTGGCGATCTCGTTCTTGATCTGGCGCAGGTGGCGGACGGCCTCGACGACGTTGCCGGTGCCGGCCTCGCCCTTGGAGCGGATCATGGCCGCGCCCTCGGCGATACGGCGCAGGGCCTCGCCCAGGTTGGTGGCGCCACAGACGAACGGGGTCGTGAAGGCGAACTTGTCGCTGTGGTTGACCTCGTCGGCCGGGGTGAGGACCTCGGACTCGTCGATGTAGTCGACGCCGAGGGACTGCAGCACCTGGGCCTCGACGAAGTGGCCGATGCGGGACTTGGCCATGACCGGGATGGAGACGGCCTCGATGATCTCTTCGATCATGTTGGGGTCGGACATCCGGGCGACGCCGCCGTCCTTGCGGATGTCGGCCGGGACCCGCTCCAGGGCCATGACCGCCACGGCGCCCGCGTCCTCGGCGATCTTCGCCTGCTCGGCGTTGACCACGTCCATGATCACACCGCCCTTGAGCTGCTCGGCCATGCCGCGCTTCACGCGCGCGGTGCCGGTCTCGGGGGTGTGGGCGCTGTTGGAGAGGGTGCTGGACACGGGACCTCGCTGGGGTGAAGAAGGGGGTGGAGCAGGGTTCTCTACTGCCCAGAGGGTGGCCCTGTGGACCAGTCCACAGCAAGGGCCAATGTGGAGGCGGTGGATCGTTTTGCCTGGCCGGTTGGCCGGCGGGCGCGGTCTGCGCGGGTGCCTCTTCGGCTACGGCTACGAGCCCGGGCGGTCCGCGAGTGCGACCGGAGGCTCGTCGTCCATCTCGAAGGCGAGGGGGAACGGGGCGTGCCCGGCCAGCCGGAACCAGCGGACCGTGCGGTGCCTGCGCAGGGCGCGGGCGGCGCGTACGGCGTCGTTGTGGAAGCGGCGGGCCATCGGCACCCGGCGTACGGCCTGGGCCAGCTCCTCCGCCGCGTCCACGCCGCCGGGGGCCTCGCGGACCGCCTCCATCTGGGCGGGCTCGCCGAAGACGGCCCGCAGCGCCTGGCTGAGCTCGCTCTCGGCGACCTCCCGGTGCTCCTCCTCGGCCTGGCGCGCCGCGTGCGCCGCCTCGTACAGCACGATGGACGCGGCGGGGTCCAGGACGCCGGAGGTGGCCAGTTCCTGGGTGACCGAGGCGCGGCGCAGCAGCTGGGCGTCGAGGGCGGCGCGGGCGGCGTCGATGCGGGCGTGCAGGCGGTCGAGGCGGCCGGCGGTCCAGCTGAGGTAGAGGCCGGTCGCCACGAGGGCGACGACGATCCAGATGAGGGTTACGGTCACGGGCGGCAAGGCTACCGGGCCCCCGCCCCGCCCCTTCCCTAAGCCCTCCGGGGGTGGGTGGGGGTGGAGGTGGCCCTCCCGGGGGCTGTGCCCCCGGACCCCCTTTGCGGGGCCTGCGGCCCCTGCACCCCGCTTTCGGGGCTCCGCCCCGGATTCCGTTCGTCTGCGGGCCGCCTGTGGCTGGTCGCGCAGTTCCCCCCGCCCCTAAAGGCAGAACGGGGCGCGGGCCGCATTTCAGTCCTCCGGCGCTGGAGGAGCCGGGGGCAGGGAGCGAAGCTCCCGCCCCTTCAGGGGCGCGGGGAACTGCGCGCTCAGCCCCCACCGAACCCGCAGACGAACCCCGGGCCGAATAGGGGCGCGGGGAACTGCGCGAGCAACCACGGCCGCCCCGCAGACAAACCCCGGACCAAAGGGGCGCGGGGAACTGCGCGCTCAGCCCCCACCGAACCCGCAGACGAACCCCGGGCAGAAAAGGGGACCCCGGGCCCTCAGTCCCGTGCCAGCCCGAACCTCGCCCGGAACCCCGGCCGTTCGTCCGTGGCCACCGATGCCGCGCCGTCCGTCACCGTTTCGTAGACCGCGAGGATGTCCGCTCCCACCGTCGACCAGTCGAAGCGGCGTACGTGGGCGGAGCCCCTGGCGCTGAGTCCGGCTCGGCGGGCGGGGTCGGACAGGAGGCCCACGGCCGCCTCGGCCAGCGCGTCCGCGTCCTCGTTGGCGAAGAGTTCGCCCGCGCCGCCCTGGTCCAGGACCTGCGCGAACGCGTCCAGGTCGCTCGCCAGGACCGCCGCCCCGGCCGACAGCGCCTCGACCAGGATGATGCCGAAGCTCTCGCCACCGGTGTTGGGCGCCACGTACACGTCGACGCTGCTCAGGAAGCGCGCCTTGTCCTCGTCGCTGACCATGCCCAGGAATTCCACGCGGGAGCGCATCTCCGCCGGGAGGGACGCCACGGCTTCCTCCGCGTCGCCCTTGCCCGCCACCAGGAGGCGGGTCTGCGGGCGTTCCGCGAGGATCTTGGGCAGCGCCCTCATCAGGACCGGCAGGCCCTTCCTCGGCTCGTCGATGCGGCCCATGAAGCCGAGCGTGTCGCCCTGCCACTGGGGCCTCGGCTCGGCCTTGGCGAAGAAGTCGACGTCGACGCCGTTGGGGATCACCACCGCGTCGCCGCCGAGATGCTCGACCAGCGTGCGCCGCGCGTACTCGCTCACCGCGATCCGCGCGCTGATCTTCTCCAGGGCGGGCTGCAGGATGGGGTACGCCGCGATCATCGCCCGCGAGCGCGGGTTGGACGTGTGGAACGTCGCCACGATCGGGCCCTGCGCCGCCCAGCAGCTCAGCAGGCCGAGGGAGGGTGAGGCGGGCTCGTGGATGTGGATCACGTCGAAGGTGCCCTCGTGCAGCCACCGCCGCACCCGGGCCGCCGACAGGAAGCCGAAGTTCAGCCGCGCCACCGAGCCGTTGTACGGGACGGGGACCGCCCGGCCCGCCGAGACCACGTACGGCGGGAGCGGCGTCTCGTCGTCGGCGGGGGCGAGCACGGAGACCTCGTGGCCGCGCCGGATCAGATGCTCGGCCAGGTCCCTGATGTGGAACTGGACGCCGCCCGGTACGTCCCAGGAGTACGGGCAGACGATGCCGATCCTCACGCCCGGCGCTCCTCAAGGTCGGCGAGCCACAGTCGCTGCAGCATGTGCCAGTCCTCCGGGTGTTCGGCGATTCCGGTGGCGAAGGCGTCCGCCAGCGCCTGGGTCATCACGGACGTCTTCTCCGTGCGCGTGCCCGTCTCGGGCACGTCGATCGGCGGGTGCACCCTGCCCTGCATGACGGGCGACCCGTCGTACCAGAGCGTCACGGGCAGCAGCAGCGCGCCCGTCTGCTGGGCCAGCAGCGCCGGCCCGGCCGGCATCCGCGCGGCCTCCCCGAAGAACTTCACCTCGACGCCGGAGGCGGACAGGTCGCGGTCCGCGACCAGGCAGACCAGGCCGCCCGCCCGCAGCCGCTGGGCCAGCGTGCCGAAGGCCGAGCCGCCGGTGTGCGGCAGGACCTCCATGCCCAGGCTCTCGCGGTAGGCGACGAACCGGTCGTACAGCGTCTCGGGCTTGAGCCGCTCGGCGACCGTGGTGAACGGGGTGTCCAGCTTGGTGGTGACCCAGGCGCCCGCCAGGTCGTAGTTGCCCATGTGCGGCAGCGCCAGGACCACGCCCCGGCCGGAGGCGAGGCCGTCGGTGAGGTGGTGGAGGTCCCTCGGCTCGAAACCGGTCTTCATCCGGTCCTTGCTCCAGGCAGGCAGCCGGAACGACTCCATCCAGTACCGCATGTACGAGCGCATTCCGGCCTTGGAGAGCTCGGCCAGGCGCTGCGGGGAGGCGTCGGGCACCACGCGCGCGAGGTTGGACTCCAGGCGCAGCACGCTCTTGCCGCGCCGCTTCCACACCGTGTCCGCGATCCGCCGGCCCAGGCCCGTGGCCATCGGCTCGGGGAGCTTCTTGACGGTGGCCCAGCCCAGTCCGTAGAGCATGTCCGTCAGCCGTTCCCTCATGAGGCGGCCTCACTGTTCCTGGCGGCGGCGTCGGCCTCCGCGGCCTCGCGGCGCACCGTCACCACCCGCTGGATCAGCGTGATCAGGCTGCCCACGGCCACGATCCACAGCGCGATCGGCAGCAGGATCTGGATGCCGGGCACGCCGAACTTGTGCAGCCCCGCGAGACCGGCCGCGACCAGCGAGATCACCAGGCGCTCGGCCCGCTCGATCAGGCCGTTGACGGCGACCGGCAGCCCGATCGACTCGCCGCGCGCCTTGGTGTACGAGACGACCTGGCCGCTGGCCAGGCAGAAGATGGAGACCGCGCACAGGACGTCGTTGTCGCCGCTGCCCGCGTACCAGAGGGCGAAGCCGCCGAAGATCGCGCCGTCCGCGACGCGGTCGAGCGTCGAGTCGAGGAACGCGCCCCAGCGGCTGGAGATCCCCGCCTGGCGGGCCATGTTGCCGTCGACCAGGTCGGAGAAGACGAACAGGGTGATGACGATGGTGCCCCAGAAGAACTCGCCCCGGGGGAAGAAGACCAGCGCACCCGCCATCACTCCGGCCGTGCCGAGCAGGGTCACGGCGTCCGGGCTCACCCCCCGGCGGAGCAGAAACGCGGCGAACGGCGTGAGGACACGCGTGAAGAATGCACGCGCGTACTTGTTCAGCATGGCCTTCCCGACGGTCGGTGTGGCCGCGCGGCCCTGCTGGCCACCGGCTGGCCCATCGTAGCCAGGCCCGGAGACCCGCACCGCCGCGCACCCTTCACTGCCCGCGTTCCCGTACGACGTATGGACGCACAGTGACCGGAGTGGAACGCTGGAAAGACCGCGGGCACGCGAAGCCGCCTCCGCCTGGGTCCTCCCGGGCCGGGGGCCGGGGGAGGACTCCGCGCGGCCGCGCCCTTTCACCACCTCACCGTGCAGGAAACGGAAGCCATACGGGAGGAACGGCATGGGCGACAAGGCGAGTGCACATCCCGGAGCCGCCGGCAGGGCAGCTACGGCCGACCACCCCTCATCCGTACGGAATGTGGTGCTGGTCGGCCACAGCGGATCCGGGAAGACGACATTGGTGGAAGCGCTCGCGCTGACGGCGGGAGCCGTCAACCGCGCGGGCCGGGTCGAGGACGGCGGGACCGTCTCCGACTACGACGAGATCGAACACCGGCAGCAGCGCTCGGTCCAGCTGTCGCTGGTCCCCGTCGAGTGGGCCGGCTGCAAGATCAATATCTTGGACACCCCCGGATACGCCGACTTCGTCGGGGAACTCAGGGCCGGTCTGCGAGCGGCGGACGCGGCCCTTTTCGTCGTCTCCGCCTCTGACGGCGTGGACGGCGCGACCCGGATGGTGTGGGACGAGTGCGCGGCCGTGGGCATGCCGCGGGCCATCGTGGTCACCCACCTGGAGGCGGCCCGCGCCGACTTCACCGAGATGACCCGGGTGTGCGCCGAGGCGTTCGGCGGCGACGACCCCGACGCCGTACTGCCGCTCCATCTGCCGCTGCACGGACCCGAGGGACCGGACGGGCACGCGCCCGTCACCGGCCTGATCGGACTGCTTTCGCAGCGCGTCTTCGACTACGCGTCCGGCGAGCGCAAGGAGGCCGAGCCCGGCCCCGAACAGCTCCCGCTCATCGAGGAGGCCCGCAACCGGCTGATCGAGGGGATCATCGCCGAGAGCGAGGACGAGACCCTCATGGACCGCTATCTCGGCGGCGAGGAGATCGACGTCAAGACCCTCATCGACGACCTGGAGCGGGCGGTCGCGCGCGGCACCTTCCACCCGGTCCTGGCGGCCGCCCCGGCCGCCGGGGGCGGCCGCCAGGGCATCGGCACCGTCGAGCTCCTGGAACTGGTCACAGGCGGCTTCCCGACCCCCCTGGAGCGCACCGCGCCCGAGGTGACGACCCCGCAGGGCTCCGCGCGCCCCACCCCGGTCTGCGCCCCCGACGGCCCGCTGGTCGCCGAAGTGATCAAGACCTCGTCCGACCCGTACGTGGGCCGGGTCAGCCTGGTCCGCGTCTTCTCCGGCACCCTGCGCCCCGACGAGACCGTCCATGTCTCCGGGCACGGCATGACCGACCGGGGCCACGAGGACCACGATGTCGACGAGCGGATCGGCGCGCTCTCCTCGCCCTTCGGCAAACAGCAGCGCACCCTGGGCTCCTGCATCGCGGGCGACATCGCCTGTGTCGCCAAGCTGACCCGCGCCGAGACCGGGGACACCCTCTCCGGCAAGGACGACCCGCTGCTCATGGCGCCCTGGGAGATGCCCGACCCGCTGCTTCCGCTGGCCATCCAGGCCCACAGCAAGGCCGACGAGGACAAGCTCTCGCAGGGGCTCTCCCGGCTCGTCGCCGAGGACCCGACCATGCGCCTGGAGCAGAACCCGCACACCCACCAGCTGGTCCTGTGGTGCCTGGGCGAGGCCCACAAGGACGTGGCCCTGGAGCGGCTGCGCAGCCGCTACGGCGTCCAGGTCGACGTCGTCCCGCACAAGGTGTCGCTGCGCGAGACCTTCGGCGACACCGCCACCGGGCGCGGCCGCCACGTCAAGCAGTCCGGCGGCCACGGCCAGTACGCGATCTGCGAGATCGAGGTGGCGCCGCTGCCCCCCGGATCCGGCATCGAGTTCGTCGACAAGGTGGTGGGCGGCGCCGTGCCGCGCCAGTTCATCCCCTCCGTCGAGAAGGGCGTACGCGCCCAGGCCGCCAAGGGCGTGGCCGCGGGCTATCCGCTCGTCGACGTACGGATCACGCTCCTGGACGGCAAGGCCCACTCGGTGGACTCCTCGGACGCCGCCTTCCAGACGGCCGGGGCCCTGGCCCTGCGGGAGGCCGCCGCCGACGTCCGCATCCACCTCCTGGAGCCCGTCGCCGAGCTCCAGGTGCTGGTGCCCGACGACTACGTGGGCCCGGTCATGAGCGATCTGTCCGGCCGCCGGGGCCGCGTCGTCGGGACCGAGCAGGCGGGCCCGGGGCGCACCCTCGTACGGGCCGAGGTGCCCGAGATCGAGATCGGGCGGTACGCGGTGGACCTGCGCTCCGTCTCGCACGGCACCGGCCGCTTCGACCGCAGCTACGCCCGGCACGAGCCGATGCCGCCGCAACTGACGGAGAAGCTCCGGGAATCACTGGAAAAGACCGCTTAGGTACGGTAATTGATGGATCGTCGGAAGCGCCGCCCGCCCAACCCCTTTGCGGCGGGCGGCATTCCGAGGTCCCGTGTCGCGAGAGCACCGACCCCGATACGCTGGGTGCCTGCTCAGCAGGTGTGCGGGGAACGGCAGTCGGGAACAGGCCGCAGAGCGATACAGTGCGCGGCGATGGGGGCGGCAGTGGCGGACCAACCATTCGACTTCTCACCCGGGGCCCAGGTCCCGCTCCAGGGCGCGGCGGGCCAGACGGCCGCGACCCAGGCACTGGCCTCGGCCGCCTATCGGGACAGCCCGGTCACCGACATACTCAAGGCCAACAACGAGTGGCACGAGTCGGCCGTCACCAAGCCCCGGCTCTCCCTCTTCGAACCGAACCTCGGTGAGGCCTTCTCCCGCGCCGTGCAGTCCCGCATGCTCGGCGCCACCCGCAAGGCGATCATCCAGTCCTTCGGCACCGAACCGCAGACCGTCGTCGAGCACTGCCTCGCCGCGATCCGCATCCGCAAGGAGCGCGACACCAGGCTCACCCTGGTCACCGCCGTCTTCGGAGTGCTCTTCCTGCCCGGACTGCTGCTGTGGCTCGCCCTCTTCCAGCTGCGCCGCACCCTCGCCGGCGCCAAGGACCGCCGCGTCGGGGCCCTGGGCAACCTGCTGCTCGTCGCCTTCGCCGTGCTCGCCGTGATCGCGCTGGTCAAGCTGCCCTTCGGCGGCTTCCTCGCGATCTATCTGCGGGCCATGCTGGTGATGCCCGTCCTCGGCTGGTTCTGGGCCAAGCAGATCTGCGAATCCACCGCCAAGGACCTGCGCGCCCGCTGGAGCGGCCTCCTCTCCGGCGGCGGAGTCGGCGCCAAGATCCCCGAGGCCGTACCGAAGAACCCGCACGAGACCGCCGCCGAGCAACTGCGCCAGAACCTCGCCAAACTCACCGCCGAGCAGCACAGCAACGCCGTCTTCTACGCCGGCCCCAAGGGCATACTCGGCATGGGCACCCGCTGGGGCAGCTGGCAGCTCGCCGAGGAGCTCGTCTCCAAGGACCCCGGCAAGGAGATCCACGGCTTCCGCAGCTGGGACGTCATAAGGTCCATCCAGGACCGTCTGCACCTGCTCGAACGCGGGCCCCTGCACACCGGCGGCTTCCCCAAGCCCTCGGTCACCAACTGGGTCGTCTCCCCCGTCGGCGAGAACGCCAAGGAAGTCGCCCGGCCCACCGGCCAGGACGTCGACAACTTCCAGGTACGCCAGCACGAGGTCCAGCGCATCTGCAACGAGCAGCAGTTCTCCAGCGGCAACCGCCACTACCTGGGTGTGCAGTTCACCCTCTGGGACGGCCAGTTGGTGATCACCATGATGATCACCGTGACCGTGCTCCACGAGACCCTGCGCATCGAGGTCACCGGACACGCCCTCGGCCCGGTGCACGCCCTGTTCACCACCAAGCCGAGCCCCAAGACCAAGTCGGTCGACAAGACCTTCAAGTTCTGGGAGAAGAAGGAGATACAGCTCCCGCTGGTCGAGCCGCGCGAGGTCGTCCGCCTCGCCGCCCGCGCCCCGCTGACCTGGTACCCGCCGCTCCTCGACCACCTCGGCGGCAAGCTGGTGCTGCCCGAGCCGTTCGGCCTGCGGCACGCCTGGGCCGACAAGCCCTGGCGCCACCGCTTCATGGCCGACGACGCGATGCGCGCGGCCACGCCCGTCCTGCGCGTGGTGCACGCCGCCGCGATGAAGGTGCTGGACGAGAACGGCGTGGACACCGAGCGCTTCAACAACCGCTCGATGATCCTGAGCGGCATGGTGCAGGACCCGGCGCCGCGCAGGGCGGACTCGTACGACGCGTGAACCGCGACGTGTGAACCACCACGCCTGAACCTCAGCCCCTGGGCCAGGCCTCCGCGAGCATCTTGCGGGTGTCGCCCAGGAGTTGGGGCAGGATCTTGGTGTGGCCGACGACCGGCATGAAGTTGGTGTCGCCGCCCCAGCGAGGCACGATGTGCTGATGCAGATGGGCGGCGATACCGGCCCCGGCCACGGTGCCCTGGTTCATGCCGATGTTGAAGCCGTGCGCCCCGGACGCCGTCCGCAGGGCCGTCATGGCCTGCTTGGTGAGCTCCGCGAGCTCCACGGTCTCGGCGGCGTCCAGGTCCGTGTAGTCGGCGACGTGCCGGTAGGGCACGACCATGAGGTGGCCGCCGTTGTACGGGTAGAGGTTGAGCACCGCGTACACATGCTCGCCACGGGCCACGACCAGCCCGTCCTCGTCGGATTTGGCCGGAATGGAGCAGAAGGGACAGCCGTCGCCCGCACCCGGGCCGGTCGGCTTGTTCTCACCCTGGATGTAGGCCATCCGGTGGGGCGTCCACAGGCGCTGGAAGGCGTCCTGGACACCCACCCCGATCTGCTGTTCCGGCTCACTCGTCATGTTGTGCAGCATATGACTTCACATGCGGGGACGAGGAGCGGCCCCCGGGGAGCAGGGCTTCCCGGGGGCCGCGTCGGGCCGGTGAGGGGCGTCAGACCTGCGCCCGCTCCTCGACGACCCTGAGCACCTTGGCGATCGCCTCGTCGACCGGGACGCCGTTCTCCTGCGAACCGTCGCGGTAGCGGAACGAGACCGCACCGGCGGCCATGTCCTCGTCACCCGCGATGATCATGAACGGAACCTTGGCCTTCTGGTGGTTCCTGATCTTCTTCTGCATCCGGTCCGAGGACGCGTCGACCTCGACCCGCAGCCCCTGGGCCTTCGCCTTCCCGGCGAACTCCTGGAGGTACGGGACGTGCGCGTCGCCGATCGGGATGCCGACCGCCTGGACGGGGGCCAGCCACGCCGGGAAGGCGCCCGCGTAGTGCTCCAGGAGCACCGCGAAGAACCGCTCGATGGAGCCGAACAGCGCGCGGTGGATCATGACGGGCTGCTGGCGAGAGCCGTCCGCCGCCGTGTATTCCAGGCCGAACCGCTTGGGCTGCTGGAAGTCGACCTGGATGGTCGACATCTGCCAGGAGCGGCCGATGGCGTCCTTGACCTGCACGGAGATCTTCGGGCCGTAGTAGGCGGCGCCGCCCGGGTCCGCGACCAGCGGCAGGCCCTGCTTCTCGGCGGCCACCCGCAGCGCCTCCGTGGCCTCCTCCCACTCCGCGTCCTCGCCGATGAACTTGTCCGACTCGGGGTCGCGGGTCGACAACTCCAGCTCGAACTCGGTCAGGCCGTAGTCGCGCAGCAGGTCGAGTACGAAGGTGAGCAGCGAGTCGAGCTCGTCCGGCATCTGCTCCTTGGTGCAGTAGATGTGCGAGTCGTCCTGGGTGAAGCCGCGCGAGCGGGTGAGCCCGTGCACGACGCCCGACTTCTCGTACCGGTACACCGTCCCGAACTCGAAGAGCCGCAGCGGCAGTTCACGGTAGGAGCGGCCGCGCGCCTTGAAGATCAGGTTGTGCATCGGGCAGTTCATCGCCTTGAGGCGGTAGTTCTGCTCGTCGAACTGGATGGCCGGGAACATGCCGTCCGCGTAGTTCGGCAGGTGGCCCGAGATCTCGAAGAGCTTCTCCTTCGAGATGTGCGGGGTGTTCACGAACTCGTAGCCCGAGTCCTCGTGCCGCTTGCGCGAGTAGCTCTCCATCTCCTTGCGGATCACCCCGCCCCTGGGGTGGAAGACCGCGAGGCCCGGGCCCAGCTCGTCCGGGAAGGAGAACAGGTCGAGCTCGGCGCCGAGCTTGCGGTGGTCGCGCTTCTCGGCCTCGACGAGGAAGTCCAGGTACGCCTTCAGCTCGTCCTTGGTGGGCCACGCGGTGCCGTAGATCCGCTGGAGCTGCGGGTTCTTCTCGCTGCCGCGCCAGTAGGCGGCGGCCGAGCGCATCAGCTTGAACGCCGGGATGTTGCGGGTGGTGGGCAGGTGGGGACCGCGGCAGAGGTCCTTCCAGCACAGCTCGCCGGTCTTGGCGTCCAGGTTGTCGTAGATCGTCAGCTCGCCGGAGCCGACCTCGGCATCGGCGCCGTCGGCGGCCTGCGCCGCGTTGCCCTTGAGGCCGATGAGCTCCAGCTTGTACGGCTCGTCCGCCAGCTCCTCGCGGGCGGCCTCGTCGCTGGTGACCCGGCGGGAGAACCTCTGCCCCCGCTTCTGGATCTCCTGCATCTTCTTCTCGACGGCCTTGATGTCCTCCGGGGTGAAGGGCCGGGCCACGTCGAAGTCGTAGTAGAAGCCGTCCCGGACCGGCGGGCCGATGCCCAGCTTGGCCTCGGGGAAGAGCTCCTGGACGGCCTGGGCCATCACGTGCGCGGTGGAGTGGCGCAGGATGTTGAGGCCGTCCTCAGAGGAGATCTCGACGGGCTCGACCTCCTCGCCGTCCTTCACCTCGTACGCGAGGTCCTTCAGCTCGCCGGCCACGCGGGCCGCGACGATGGTGCGCTCACCGGTGAAGAGCTCGGCAGCCGTAGTGCCCGTCGTCACCACGCGCTCTTCCCGCTCGGAATCGCGTTGGATGATCACACGGACGTCTGACACCGGTCTCTCCTGACTGAAGGGGGCGCACCAGATTCATCTCTCGGATGCGAGATGAATCCTACCGAGCCGCCAGGGCCGGTCGCGAAACGGTTTGCGCGGCGCCACCCGCGGCGCCACCCGCGACGCCGCCCACGCCCACGCCCGCACCTCCGCCCCCGCCTCACTCCTCCCCCGCGCACGCCTCCTCGAAGAAGGCGATGCTCTCCATGGTCCCCCGGATCGACTTCATCAAGCGGTCCCGCTCCGCGTCGTCCACCTGGACCGGCACCACCCCGGTCGCCCCGGCGAGGCGGCGGAAGCCGCCCCGGCTCTCCAGTCGGCCCACCACCCGGATCGGCAGGCCGACGAGGTGGGCGTGGCCCGCGATCCGGTAGGCCTCCTCGTCCAGCTCCATCCGTACGTACGGGATCTCCGCGCCCGCCAGGACCCGCAGCCGTACCGTCCCCGGGCCGCGCGGGCCCGAGCGCCGCAGCCGGACCACCGCGCCGGTGACCCGGACCGGCAGCGAGGGCTCGGCGCCGAGGTAGCGCGCCCCGGCCTCGCGCAGCGCGGGCAGGTCGCCGGGCGAGAACTCCACCGGCTCGGGGCGCGGCGCGCACCCGGCCGGGACGCCCGCCGCCGGGGCCCACTCCAGGGCGACCCGGACGCCCTCCGAGCCCGACACCAGGGTGACGACGGCCTCGGTGAGCTCGCGGCTGGCGCCCGCCCCGACGGCCGCGTCGAACGCCTCCATGCCGCCGGTGGTGCGCCGGTAGTCGATGGCCTCGCGGACCGCGTACAGCGCCTCGTAGAGCCGGACGACCACCGCGCGGCCCGGCTCCACGGGGACGAACGCGGTGAGCCGCCCGCCCGGCGCCGGGCCGACCAGGACGCCTTCGAGCGCGGCCAGTGCCTGTCTGCGGTGGCGGGCGCCGTAGTACCCGGCCCGGCCGCGCACGGCGAGCGCGCCTGCCAGGAGCATCCGGTGGGCGGCGCCCCGCAGCCGCTCCTGCTCGGTCCAGGGAGCGGCGCCTGAGGGGCCCGGCGGGGTGTCGCGCCACCAGCGGACCTCGTCGCTGGGCACGGCGAGCGAGACCAGCACCTCGCGTGCGGAGGGCGCCGCCGAGCGGGCCAGCGCGGTGAGCGCCTCGCCGATCAGGTCCTCGCTGTCGGGGTACGCGCGGCTGTCGGGCACCAGCAGGCTCGTGCCGGTACCGCCGCCCCCGGGCGGGGTCCAGCGCGCGTACCGCCCGGCCGCGCCGCCGCGCCGCTGCCAGCCGTGCCGGTGCAGCAGCACACCGAGCACGGCCGGGTCCACCTGTGCCGGAACCGGCTCCACCGTCTCCGGCCCGCCGAACTCCCCGCTCGACAGACGCATCAGGGCCTCCCTCCCACCCCGACCCGGGTCATGATCTCGCAGAGCGCGCGATCGTCGAAGATCCGCGAGGTCGGTATCCGCACTGTGGTCCTGCGCCGCCCGGTCACCGCGTGGCCGGCCAGGTTGGTCCAGTAGCAGCAGTGCCGCAGCGCGAGCCGGTCGTGGCCCGCGCGCAGCCACTCGTCCCGGCTCCTGGGCACGAGCATCACGACCAGGATCTTGTGCACCGACACGGGTGTGCGGGCCAGCTTCACCAGGTGCTCGTTGTCGAGGGTGAAGGAGAAGGCCCCGCCCGGCGGGTGCGGCGGGATCTGGTACGTGCACTTGAGCTGCACCTTGATCGTGACTTCGTCGTCGACGGTGTGGCCGGGGGCGCTGTGGCTCACGTGCCAGTCGATTCCGTTGTCCGGAAAGGGCTGCGAGAGCGAACAGCCGGCGGCGGCCGCCACCGCGTGGAGGTAGCCCACCTGGAGGGTCTCCATGCAGGCGGTGGTGGCGAGTGAGCCGCGCAGTGGTTCGGTCCCCTCAGATATCAACCCGCCCGGCTCCGGCTGCGCGATCGCCATGGCCGTCGTACGCCTTCCGTCAACTTGCGGGCCCGTCACCTGTGTTGTTACCGGAGGGCGTACGCCGCAAACGGCCCGGGTATCACGGAATCGGGCAGGGGACGCACGCCATCTGCCAAGGGTACAAAGGGAGTTGAACCATGACGTGCTGGTATGAAGGCCCCCTGGCCGCTTTCGACACCGAGACGACCGGCGTGGACGTGGAGCGGGACCGCATGGTCTCGGCCGCCCTGGTGGTCCAGGACGGACCGGGTTCGCGGTCCCGCGCGACGCGCTGGCTGGTGAACCCGGGCATATCCGTTCCGGAGGGCGCGACCGCCGTGCACGGGCTCACCGACGAACACCTCCAGCTGAACGGGCGGTGGCCGGCGCCGGTGATGGAGGAGGTGGCCAGGGCGCTCGCCGAGGAGTGCGCGGCGGGGCGGCCGCTGGTGGTGATGAACGCGCCGTTCGACCTCACGCTGCTGGACCGGGAGTTGAAGCGCCACCGCGCCTCGTCGCTGGCGCGCTATCTGGACGGGGCGCCGCTGCGGGTCCTCGATCCGCGGGTCCTCGACAAGCACCTGGACCGCTACCGAAAGGGCCGCCGCACCCTCACCGATCTGTGCGCGCACTACGGGGTGGTGCTGGACAGCGCACACGACGCGGCGGCGGACGCGCTGGCCGCGCTGGAGGTCGTACGGGCGGTGGGCCGCCGGTACGCGGCGCGGCTTGAGCGGCTCACCCCGGCGGAGATCCACACCCTGCAGACCGGCTGGCACGCGGCCCAGGCGCGGGGCCTGCAGGCGTGGTTCACACGCAACGGAACTCCGGAGGCGGTGGACCCGGCGTGGCCGTTGCGCCCCGAGCTGCCCGCCGCGGCCTGACCGGCGGACCGGCCGTCAGATGCGGAAAGGCCGGTCCGTCGATGACGGACCGGCCTTTTCCCGGTGGGCGATACTGGGTTCGAACCAGTGACCTCTTCGGTGTGAACGAAGCGCTCTCCCACTGAGCTAATCGCCCGGGAACGGACTGAACCATACAGGCCCGGACGGCCCGGGTTCAAACTCCGTTCAGGACGGCCGTCAGCCCCCGCCGTCCGGCGCGCATCATCAGGGCGTGGTTGGCGAGGAAGACGGGGCGCCCGGGAACCGCGAGCCGCCGCATCAGCGGCTTGCGCACCTCGACCTCCTGCTCGTACACCGCGTGCGTGCCGCCGCCGCAGGCGCTCAGCGTCCAGCGCGCCCAGCCCTCCAGGTCGCCGCTCATGGCCACTTCCAGGACGCCGGCCGCCTCGTCGCGGCGCCGCTCGCGGGCGGTGACGACCAGGTCGTACGGCAGGAGGGAGCGGAACCTGGCGGTGCCCGTGCGGCCGTCGACGGCGGTCACCTCGCGTATCTGCGGCCACCAGTGCGGATACCTCTCGACGCGCTCCAGGACCGCGTAGACGGCGGCGGTCGGGGCGGGCAGGTGCCAGACGCTGCGGAACCGGTAGTGGCTCCAGCGCGCGGTTCTCGGCTTCATGGTTCAAGTCTGCGCCGGGGAACGGGAAGTACACCGGGAGGTGACCGGGCTCTCAGAAACGCCGAAGGCCCGGAGATCGGTGTCGATCTCCGGGCCTTCGGTCCGGGTGGGCGATACTGGGTTCGAACCAGTGACCTCTTCGGTGTGAACGAAGCGCTCTCCCACTGAGCTAATCGCCCGGGCGCACCGCAAACATTACCGCATGTCAGCGGGGCGTTTGACCATGGTGGCCGGCCCCGCCGTCACTCGTTGATCTTCCACGGCATGACGAGGCCGAACTTCCAGAGGTAGACCGTGGCGAGCGCCGCGACGATCACCAGGGCGATCGCCGTGAGGATGATGTTCCGCCGTCGCACCTCGGGGTCGAGGGCCCGCTGGGCGGCCTCGGTGACCTTCCGCTTGGTCCAGCGCAGCACCAGCTGGGCCCAGACGAACTCGGTCGCCCAGATCGCCATGCCGCCGAAGATCACCAGCCATCCGGGGCCGGGCAGCGGAAGCATGATGACGCCCGCGACCACCACCGCGAGGCCCACTATGAAGACGCCGACCTGCCAGCTCAGATGGAGCGGCCTGGACGCCTTGATGAAGGCGGGCGCCCGCGATCCCAGGGCCGCCTCCGGCGCACCGGCCTGCTCGTCACTCCCCGTATTCATGCAGTCCAACCTACCCGACCGCGGACCCTCACCAGAATGGCCGCATAACCCAAAGTAATACTCCGCCGTACGAGCTACCTGAACGACCGCAAAACGGCCAGAGGGGTTTACAACGGCACCGTAGGTGGCATGTCGATTTCGCCGACGTGCGAATCCCCGAGCGCACACTGAGCGAAAGGCCCTGGCGCTTATGAACACCACGGTCAGCTGCGAGCTGCACCTGCGCCTCGTTGTGTCGAGCGAGTCCTCACTGCCTGTACCCGCGGGCCTGCGGTATGACACGGCCGATCCCTACGCCGTGCACGCCACCTTCCACACCGGAGCCGAGGAGACCGTCGAGTGGGTGTTCGCCCGCGACCTTCTCGCCGAGGGCCTGCACCGGCCCACCGGTACCGGAGACGTCAGAGTCTGGCCGTCGCGCAGTCACGGCCAGGGCGTCGTCTGCATCGCCCTCAGCTCTCCGGAAGGAGAAGCCCTGCTCGAAGCCCCGGCGCGGGCTCTGGAGTCGTTCCTCAAGCGGACCGACGCCGCGGTGCCACCGGGCACCGAGCACCGTCACTTCGATCTGGACACGGAGCTCTCGCACATCCTGGCGGAGAACTGAGCCAGACCGAGAGCCGCGCGGCGCCGTCCGACTCGGGGAGACGGCGCCGCGCGGACACCCGCATAGGCACGCCCACCGCATAGGCATCTCCACCGGCGCGCCGCCCCCGGAATAAAAAGCGGGGCGGGCGCCCGGGCGCGCGCGCCCCGCCCCCCAGATTAACCCGGGGACGGCGGGGCC
>NZ_JBHWUR010000108.1:0-25629 GCF_042737755.1 Streptomyces sp. NPDC059994 | reverse complement strand
CTTGGGGGGTTATGTTTTTGGCGTGCTCCCGGTTCCCGGGGGGGTGGTGGGGGTGGGCGCGGGTACCCGCGGCGGGGCGGGGGCGGGGGGCCCCCCCCCCAAGGCGGGGCTCCGGGGCCGTGTCAGGCGCGGGCTCGGAGACCGGGGAAGCATCCGCAGGGTCGGGGTCCGGGGCGGAGCCCCGAAGGCGGGGCGCAGGGGCCGCAGGTCCCGCAAGGGGGGCCGGGGGCGAAGCCCCCGGGGAACTCTCCCCCTCCTCCACCACTCCCCCGGCCGCCCGCCGAGGCCACGCGGCGGAGCCGCCGATGTCACTGCCGGGAAGGGGCGGGGTGGGCGGGGTGGGGAAATCCCCGGAGGAACCCCCCGGCCCCCGCCCCAGCGCACGCCGAGCCCCCCGCGCAGCGGGAACGTCCGGGTCGTCGACGGTGGGCAAGAGGCGGTCCAGGGGGTGCGGAGCGGGCGGTACGAGGCAGCGCGGGCGGCGCGGGCCGCACGGCGCAGGCTAGTGCTACCGGCCCCGCAGACGCCGTACGAGAATGCTCGCGTCGCCCCGGGACTCCAGATCGGCCAGGACCACCGCGACGGCCTCGCGGACGATCCGCCCGCGGTCGACGGCGAGCCCGTGCTCTCCGCGCAGGACCAGGCGCGCGTGCTCCAGGTCCATCAGCTCCTCCGCGGAGACGTACACCGTGATCTTCTCGTCGTGGCGCTCGCGCCCGCTGGGCCGCCGGTTGGCCGCCCGGGCCCGCCGCCGCTGCGCCGCGGTGCTGGGGGCGGCCGGAGCGCCCGGACGGGCCCCCTTGGCGGCCTCGCCGGACGCGGTGGCCGTGCGGCTGCGGGGCTCGCCCGACGCCGGATCCTCCTCCGCCGCCGAGTGCTCGGCCCGCGCCGCGGACTCGTCCGTGACCGGGTCGCTCTCGCCCGCCGGTCCGGGCACCCTCGCCTCGCCGTTGGTCCGCCTCGGGGTGGAGGACTGGAGTGCCATTCCTCCGGTCGTACGGAACAGTTCGTCGGCCCCGGGCAGACTCACTCGGCGTGACACCGGGCGAGCACCTCCCTGGCGAGCTGGCGATAGGCGGCGGCGCCCACGGAGTTGGACGCGTACGTCGTGATCGGCTCGCCGGCGACCGTGGTCTCCGGGAAGCGCACGGTACGGCCGATCACCGTGTGGTAGACGTGGTCGTCGAAGGCCTCGACCACCCGGGCCAGGACCTCGCGGCTGTGCACCGTACGGGAGTCGTACATGGTCGCGAGGATGCCGTCGAGCTCCAGGTCGGGGTTGAGCCGCTCCTGGACCTTCTCGATCGTCTCGGTCAGCAGGGCCACACCGCGCAGCGCGAAGAACTCGCACTCCAGCGGCACGATCACCTTGTGAGCCGCCGTCAGGGCGTTGACGGTGAGCAGGCCGAGCGAGGGCTGACAGTCGATCACGATGTAGTCGTAGTCGGCCATCAGGGGCTTCAGGGCGCGCTGGAGCGTCGACTCCCGGGCCACCTCGCTCACCAGCTGCACTTCGGCGGCGGAGAGGTCGATGTTGCTCGGCAGCAGGTCCATGTTGGGAACCGCGGTCTTGAGCAGGACCTCGTCGGCCGACATGCCCCGCTCCATGAGCAGGTTGTAGACCGTGAGGTCGAGCTCCATCGGGTTCACGCCCAGGCCCACCGAGAGGGCGCCCTGCGGGTCGAAGTCGACGAGCAGCACCCGGCGTCCGTACTCCGCGAGCGCGGCACCCAGGTTGATGGTCGACGTGGTCTTGCCGACGCCGCCCTTCTGGTTGCACATCGCGATGATCTTCGCGGGACCGTGGTCGGTCAGCGGACCCGGGATCGGGAAGTACGGCAGCGGCCGTCCGGTCGGGCCGATCCGCTCACGGCGCTGGCGTGCGGCGTCGGGGGCGAGGGTGGCCGCGTACTCGGGGTCGGGCTCGTATTCGGCGTCGGGGTCGTAGAAGTGCCCCTGGGGCACATCCTCAAAGTCGGCGAGAGCAGCGGTGTCCCGGCCACTCTCGTTGCCGGCCATGGCGTTCACGTGTAGGCCGTCCATCATCCGTGGGGCTGTCGTCATGTGCGGGGTGGTTGCGAAGGTGCGGACCGCGACGGAGCCGACAGCCTCAGCAGGCCCCGAAGGGCCATGGCCCCGTGCGGGCATCCCTGGTTGACCACCTCCAGGAGTAAATGTCGACTCATTCACAAGTCGTCTTACCTCCTTGGAAGTGACCAGGAAACTTTATCGATAGGTCAGCGTGGCACCATGCCGACGGTTGGCGACTCTATGGCGTGTCACCGGTCCGCAGCAACACAATCCGCCGGACCCGGCCGGATGTGTCGGCAACCGAACACCGCTCTGTCAAGGGCGTACGGGCATCAGAGCGCGAGTTTCAGGGGTGCGCGAAACGGTTAAAGAGTTACGTTCGAGGCGAGTTGAGCGAGCCTGCCACACTCCGGTGGAAGTGTCGCGATACACATCCGGCCGGACCTTGGGCGACAAGGTCCGGCCGGGTGGGTGAGGTTGACGGCGCGCGTTGACGAACCGTTTCGTCAGAGCGCTACCACAGCGCTCGGATCAGCCGAGGAGCGTGCTCAGCTCGACGGTCTCCAGGCCGTGGGCCTCGGCGACGGGGCCGTAAACGACCTGGCCGTCATGGGTGTTGAGGCCCAGCGCGAGCGCGGGGTCGCGGCGCAGCGCCTCGGCCCAGCCGTTGTTCGCCAGCGAAACGATGTAGGGCATCGTGGCGTTGGTGAGCGCGTAGGTGGAGGTGTTGGGCACCGCGCCGGGCATGTTGGCGACGCAGTAGAAGACCGAGTCGTGGACCATGAAGGTCGGCTCGGCGTGGGTGGTGGGACGCGAGTCCTCGAAGCAGCCGCCCTGGTCGATCGCGATGTCGACAAGGACACTTCCGGGCTTCATCTTGGCGACGAGCTCGTTGGTGACCAGCTTCGGGGCCTTGGCGCCCGGGATGAGGACGGCGCCGATGACGAGGTCGGCCTCGATGACGGCCTTCTCCAGCTCGTAGGCGTTGGAGACGATCGTCTGCACCTTGGTGCCGAAGACCTTGTCGGCCTCGCGGAGCTTGTTGATGTCCTTGTCGAGCAGGGTCACGTGGAAGCCCATGCCGACGGCGATCTGGGTGGCGTTCCAGCCGGAGACGCCACCGCCGATGACGACGGCCTTGCCGGCGTGGGTGCCGGGGACGCCGCCGGGCAGGACGCCGCGGCCGCCGACCGAGCGCATCAGGTGGTACGCGCCGACCTGCGGGGCGAGGCGGCCCGCGACCTCGGACATCGGAGCGAGCAGCGGCAGCGCGCGGCCCGCGGTCTCCACCGTCTCGTACGCGATGGCGGTGGTGCCGGACTCCAGGAGGGCGTCCGTGCACTCGCGGGACGCGGCGAGGTGCAGGTAGGTGAAGAGCGTCTGGTCCTTGCGGAGGCGGTGGTACTCCTCGGCGATGGGCTCCTTGACCTTCAGCAGCAGGTCAGCGGTGGCCCACACCTCGTCGGCGGTGCCCAGGATCTCGGCGCCGGCGGCCACGTACTCGGCGTCCGTGATCGACGAGCCGGCACCGGCGTTCTGCTCGATGACGACCTGGTGGCCGTGGCGCACCAGCTCGTGCACGCCGGCGGGGGTGATGGCCACCCGGAACTCGTTGTTCTTGACCTCGCGGGGGATGCCGACCTTCACGTCGATCACGGTCCTTGGCTCAGGGGATGAAGGGGGTGTAATGCATTCATACCCGGATGCACCAAGGCGCACCGGGATACACCGCAAGTAGGAGCGGCGGAGCCAGTCTAATGAAGGTTTTCCTGCTGTCTACCCTTACAAACAACTAATCTTTGGCCGAAGCGCTGCGGATTTCGTAGGCCGGAGCCTCGTCTTCCTCCCCACTTCCTCCGTCAGGCCCCAACAGGGTCTCGGCGGCGCCCCGGTGCAGCCTGGCCCCCGCCGGGTCTCCCAGCCGGTCGAGGGTGTCCGCGAGGCGCAGCTGGAGCGCGGCCTGGAGACGCAGATCACCGGCCTGCCTCGCCCACTCGACCGCCTCGCGGCAGGTGCGCAGCGACTCCTCGGGCCGCCCGGCGTACTCCTGCACCCGGGCCGCCTCGCTCAGCGCCCGCGCCTGGCTCGGCAGATCGCCGATACGGCGGTATCCGGCCACCGCGGCGCGCCAACTGCGGAGTGCCTCGCCGTAGCGGCCCGCGTAGGTGAGCACCGCGCCGATACGCCCGTAGAGGCGCGCCTCGTCCTCCCGCTCTCCCCGGGCGAGGCGCTGCGCCAGGGCCCGCCCGTACCAGTCGGCGGCCCGCGTCCAGTCGCCCCGCTCCTGGTGGGCGCCGCCTACGGATTCCATCGCGCGGCCCGTCGCGTACGGGTCGTTCGCGGCCCGGCCCGCGTCCAGGGCCGCCCGGTAGCGCACCAGCGCGTCACCGGTGCGCCCGGCCTCCGCGTCCAGATCGCCCAGATTGAGCAGGGCCGCGGCTTTCTCCCGGTGCAGCCCGCGCCGCTCGGCGACGTCGAGAACCAGCTGGTGCAGACCATAGAGATCGGGTGCGGCCTCCCCGGTCCCGCGGTGCGCGGCCAGCGCCCGGACCAGGGCCGCGACCAGCCTTCTGGCCAGCGTGTCCAGCTCGCCGTCCTCGACCGCGAGCCGGGCGGCCGCCAGCAGCGCGGGCCGGCGGGCCTCCAGCCATGCGGCGGCCAGCCGCTCGTTGGGGAAGCGCAGGGCGCGGGGCAGCCCGGCGAGCTTCTTGCGGGCCGCGGAGCCGTCGGGCTCGGTGACCGCCCGGCAGGACTGGAGCAGCCGTACGGTCCGCTCCAGCATCCGGGCCCGGGCCAGTTGGAGCTCGCCGGGCCGGTCGGCGGCCTCCGCGAGCCTGTGCAACAGCGGAGCCAGCCAGCCGGGCACCGCGTACTGGGCGGGCTGCTCCTCCGGGTCGCCGAAGACCCTCAGCAGCCCGTATGCGACGAAGTCCTCCAGGGTGTTCTGGGCCGCCGACACCGAGCACCCGGCGAGCGCCGAGGCGGTCTGGGCGTCCACGATCCCGGCCGGGGTGAGCGGGAGCAGCCGCAGCAGCCGGGCGGTGGGCCGCGGCAGCGACTCGTACACCAGCCGGAAGGCACGCACCAACGGGCGCTCCGCGACGGGCAGTTGGCCGCCCAGGGGCCCGCCCTCATCGGGTAGCGCGTGCAACCGCTTGGCGACATCGGAGACGGCCGCCTGGGGCCGGGCCGCCAGCCAGCCGCCGACCAGGGCGATGGCGGCGGGCACTCCCGCGCACTCCTCGACCAGGTTCTCGGCGGTGCGCGGGTCCACCGTGATCCGTACCGCGCCGGTGAAGCTCTCCAGGAATTCGACGGCCGCCCTGGAGTCGAGGCCGCCGAGGGTGCAGGGCCGGACGTCCGGGACGCCGGTGAGGGGTCCGCGGGCGGTCGCCACGACCAGGCAGTCGGCGTTCTGCGGCAGCAGCGGGTCGACCTGGTCGGCGCCGACCGCGTCGTCGAGCAGCAGCAGCGCCCTTCGCTGGGTGAGCGCCTCGCGCACCAGCTGGGCCAGCTCGTCCTCACCGCCGCCGGGCGGCACCGGGACCTCAAGGGCGTCGAGCAGATCGCGGGCCACCCGCTCGGCGGGGACCGGGGTGCCGCCGGGTTCGCGCAGGGACGCGCGCAGCACCCCGTCGGGGTAGTCGGCGGCGAGCCGGCGGGCCAGCTCCTCGGCGAGGGCGGTCCGCCCGGAGCCGGGGCGTCCGGCGATCAGCAGCACCCGGGCGCGCGGCGACTTGCGACCGGACAGGGTGTCGAGCCCCGCCCGCTCCACGTCCTCGCGCAGCTCCTTCAACTCCCGCTGGCGGCCGAAGAACTGACGGCCGGTCGCCTCCGGCGCGCACGGCTCGCACCCCGCGGCAGAGCCGCCCACGTCCACCGCCTGCTCCGTCACGGGCCACGCTCCGTCCGCTGCGCACGAGCCGAGCCCGGCGGGTCTCCGCACGGGCGTTCCGAGCGTAGTTCACGCGGGGTCAGCGGCCCGGCGGAGCGCGGCGGGCAGGTCGCCCGATCGGATCAGCGGATCGCCGGACGGACATACCGGCGGGTACGCCGGACGGGCCGGCGCGCTCCTCGCGCACCGGCCCGTCGACGGCTCGAAATCTCCGAGCGGCTCACCTCCGCGAGCGGCTCACTTCTCGAACGGTCGGGCCGGCCAGGGCGCCTCGGCCGGGCGCAGCGCCTCAAGACCGGACCCCGCCTGTGCGGCCGTGAGCGCGAGGACGCCCACCACCAGGCAGTTGTTGTGCAGCTCACCGGCGAGCACACCCCGGACGAGCTCGTCGACGGGCACCCGGGCCAGCTCCATGTCGGCCTCCTCCTCGGAGACCTCGAAGCGCTCGCCCTCCGCCTCGGAGAGATCGCGGGCGAGGAAGATCCGTACGGCCTCGTCGCAGCCGCCGGGCGTGGTGTAGACGTCGGTGAGGACCCGCCAGTCCTCGGCCTTGACGTGCGCCTCCTCGTACAGCTCGCGCTGGGCGGCGTGCAGCGGGTTCTCGCCGGGCACGTCGAGCAGCCCGGCCGGGATCTCCCACAGCTTGTGGCGCACCGGGTGGCGGTACTGGCGCAGCACCAGGACCCGGCCCGCGCCGTCGAGGGCGAGGACGGCCACGGAGCCCGGGTGGACCTGGTAGTCGCGGCGCGCGACCGTGCCGTCGGGCATGACCACGTCGTCGGTGCGGACGCTGGTCTTGTTGCCCTCGAACGGGGTCGTGGTGGCGACGACCCGCCATTCCTCGGAGGTGTCCTGGAGCTGCATCGATGTCCTCCCGCAAAAAGCGAAAACCGGGGTACGCGTCCCGAAGGACCCGTACCCCGGCAACCGTATCGTCTGGTTACTTCTTGCCGTTCTTCCGCGCGGCTTCCTGCCGCTCGACGGCCGCCTTCACCAGACCCGCGAAGAGCGGGTGCGGGCGGGTCGGGCGGGAGCGCAGCTCCGGGTGCGCCTGGGTGGCGACCAGGTAGGGGTGCACCTCGCGCGGGTACTCGACGTACTCGACGAGCTTGTTGTCGGGGGACGTGCCCGAGAAGACGATGCCCGCCTTCTTCTCCAGCTCCGCGCGGTAGGAGTTGTTGACCTCGTAGCGGTGGCGGTGGCGCTCCTCGACGTACGGCTGGTCGCCGTAGACCTCGCGCACGATCGAGCCCTCGGCGAGCTTCGCCGGGTACATGCCCAGGCGCATGGTGCCGCCCAGGTCGCCCGCGCCCTCGACGTACGCCAGCTGCTCCTCCATCGTCGAGATGACGGGGTGGGCGGTGGCGGCGTCGAACTCGGTGGAGTTGGCGTCCGGGATGCCGGCCAGGTTGCGGGCGGCCTCGATCACGATGCACTGCAGGCCCAGGCAGATGCCGAGCAGCGGCACCTTGTTCTCGCGGGCGTACTGGATCGCGCCGATCTTGCCGTTGACGCCGCGGTCGCCGAAGCCGCCGGGCACCAGGATCGCGTCCACGTCACCGAGGTTCTTCTTGGCGCCGGCCGGGGTCTTGCAGTCGTCCGAGGTGACCCACTTGACCGTGACGCGGGCCTTGTTGGCGAAGCCGCCGGCGCGCATGGCCTCGGTGATCGAGAGGTAGGCGTCGGGCAGGTCGATGTACTTGCCGACGAGCGCGACGGTGACCTCGTGCTGCGGGTTGTGGACCCGGTCGAGAAGGTCGTCCCACTGCGTCCAGTCCACATCGCGGAACGGCAGGTCCAGCTTGCGGACGACGTACGCGTCCAGGCCCTCGGTGTGCAGCACCTTGGGGATGTCGTAGATCGACTTGGCGTCGATGGCGGCGACCACCGCGGCCTCGTCGACGTCGCACATCAGCGAGATCTTGCGCTTGATGGACAGCGGCACCTCGCGGTCGGCGCGCAGCACGATCGCGTCGGGCTGGATGCCGATGTTGCGCAGGGCGGCGACCGAGTGCTGGGTCGGCTTGGTCTTCAGCTCGCCGGAGGGGCCGATGTAGGGCAGCAGCGAGATGTGCACGACGAAGACGTTGTCGCGGCCGACCTCGTGGCGGACCTGGCGGACGGTCTCCAGGAACGGCAGCGACTCGATGTCACCGACCGTGCCGCCCACCTCGGTGATGACGACGTCGACGTCGTCGGTGGCCATGCGGCGGATGCGGTGCTTGATCTCGTTGGTGATGTGCGGGATGACCTGCACGGTGTCGCCCAGGTACTCGCCGCGCCGCTCCTTGGCGATGACCGTGCTGTAGACCTGGCCGGTGGTGACGTTGGCCGAGCCGTCGAGGTCGACGTCGAGGAAGCGCTCGTAGTGGCCGATGTCCAGGTCGGTCTCGGCGCCGTCGTTGGTGACGAACACCTCACCGTGCTGGAACGGGTTCATCGTTCCCGGGTCGACGTTCAGGTACGGGTCGAGCTTCTGCATGGTGACGCGCAGGCCGCGCGCCTTGAGGAGCGCACCCAGGCTGGAGGCAGTCAGACCCTTGCCGAGGGAAGAGGCGACACCCCCGGTGACGAAGATGTGCTTGGTCGTCGAGGATGCCAAGGATCGAGTCTGCATGGCCAAGAGGGGGCTCCCGTGGTCGCTGTCTGAAGTGCGTGCCGGTCACCCTCTGTGGATCTCGTACAAGTTGCCGTACGAGTTTCCGGGGGGCGCCGTCGCTGCGGTTCGGGGGTTTTTTCACCACCCGGCCACGGGCTACCAGGGTATCAGCGAGTGCGGCGGCCCGCTTCCGGCCACGCTCCGCATACGCCCGGCCAACCCAGTGTGCTCCACTCACCCGGACGGCCGAACGGCGTTGGCGGAAGGCATCGGCGGATCACCCACGTGCGTCGTATCCTGCTCGGACACTCGCCGCCGAGCCGCTGGTAACACGGCGCCACCCCGGCCGTCACCCACGACATGCGCTCGTTGGCGATCCCTTGACCGCATCGCAGTAGCAGTAAGCGCCCCGCGGGGCGGACATGGCCGTTCGACTGGAGATTGCACGTGGCCGGGCGCATCGAGGATTACGCACTCATCGGAGACATGCAGACCGCCGCACTGGTCTGCCGGGACGGCACGACCGACTGGCTGTGCCTGCCACGCTTCGACTCGCACGCCGTCTTCGCCGGACTGCTCGGCACCGATGAACACGGCTTCTGGCGGATCGGCCCGGCCCATGCGGCCGACGCGCCGCCACCCCGGGCGGACCGGCGCCGCTACCGGGGCGACTCGCTGATCCTGGAGTCGGAGTGGGACACCCCGCGCGGCACGGTCCGGGTGACCGATTTCATGCCGCCGCGCGACGGCGCGCCGCAGCTGATCCGGATCGTGGAGGGCGTCAGCGGCCGGGTGCCGATGCGCAGCGCCCTGCGGATGCGTTTCAGCTACGGGCGTGTCGTGCCCTGGGTGCACAAGGTCGACACCCGTACGGTCGCGGTGGCGGGCCCCGACTCGGTCTGGCTGGACACACCGGTCGACACCTACGGCAAGAACCTCACGACGTACTCCGACTTCACCGTCTCCCCCGGTGAGCGGATCGCCTTCACGATCAGCTGGCAGCCCTCCCACAAGGAGCCGCCCGCGCTCCCGGAGCCGGAGGCGGCCCTGGAGGCGACCGAGGACTTCTGGCGCGAGTGGGTCGAGCACTGCACGTACCACGGGCCCTACCGCGAGGCCGTGGTCCGCTCACTGATCACGCTCAAGGCGCTCACCTACGCCCCCACCGGCGGCATCGTCGCCGCGCCCACCACCTCGCTGCCCGAGGACATCGGCGGCTCGCGCAACTGGGACTACCGCTACACCTGGCTGCGGGACGCGGCGATCACCCTCTCCTCGCTGCTGCGCACCGGCTACCGCGACGAGGCCCGCGCCTGGCGGGAGTGGCTGCTGCGGGCGGTCGCGGGCGACCCCGAGAACCTCCAGATCATGTACGGGATCGCGGGCGAGCGGGAGCTGGGCGAGGCCGAGCTGGACTGGCTGCCCGGCTACGAGGGCTCGGCCCCGGTCCGGGTCGGCAACGGCGCCGCCGGCCAGCTCCAGCTGGACGTGTACGGCGAGGTCACCGAGGCCCTGCACCTGGCGCACATGACGGGCCTGGCCCGCAACGACTACGCCTCGCTGCTCCAGCTCAAGCTGATCCGCTACCTGGAGGACCACTGGGACCAGCCGGACGAGGGCATCTGGGAGGTGCGCGGCCCGCGCCGCCACTTCGTGCACTCCAAGGTGATGGCCTGGGTCGCCGTCGACCGCACCATCAAGCTGATCGAGTCGGGCGACGCGGACGGCCCGCTGGAGAAGTGGCGCGAGCTGCGCGACGACATCCACCGCGATGTGTGCGAGAAGGGGTACGACAAGGAACGCAACACCTTCACGCAGTCGTACGGCTCCAAGGAGCTGGACGCCTCCCTGCTGCTGATCCCGCAGATGGGCTTCCTGCCGCCGGACGACAAGCGCGTGATCGGCACCATCGAGGCGATCCAGCGCGAGCTGTCCACCCCCGACGGGTTCATCCTGCGCTATCCGACGGCGGGCGAGGAGGCCGGCTGTGACGGTCTGGAGGGCGACGAGGGCGCGTTCCTGGCGTGCTCGTTCTGGATGGCGGACGACCTGGCCATGATCGGCCGGGTCGACGAGGCCCGGAAGCTCTTCGAGCGGCTGCTCTCGCTCCGCAACGACCTGGGGCTGCTCGCCGAGGAGTGGGACCCGCGGGAGCAGCGGCAGGTGGGCAACTTCCCGCAGGCATTCAGCCACGTTCCGCTGATCGACACGGCACTGCGGCTGACCGCTTCGGGGGCGTACGGGGGGTAGCTCGTGTAGGTTCCCAAAACTCGTGGCCAATTCTCACGAACCGTGGCCACTCGGTGGCCAGCGCTGAGACTTCGCAGGTCAGCGACGCGCCCTCGGTGGCAAAGGCCGAGGATTTGGACACAGCCGTGAGAACGAGCGGCTGGCCACGGCGTGAGACACCGCGAGAAGCCACAGGTCACAGCCTCGCCGTAGGACATGAGCGACGAGAACCTACAGCTCGCCGCGCCCGAGGGCTCCGTGTCCGCTTAGAGTGGAATTGTTCTGTCCCCTCCTGGAAGGGGGCGCGCCATGACCACCCCCTCGAAAGCGGGCACGGCCCTCGCCGAGCTCCGCGAAGACCTCGCCGGTGAGGTGTTCGCGCCGGACGATCCGGGCTACGACGAGGCCCGGACGGTCTTCAACGCCATGATCGACCGGCGCCCCGCCGTGATCGCCCAGTGCGAGTCCGACGCGGACGTGGTCACCTCCGTGCGCTTCGCGCGCGACCTGGACCTCAAGATCGCCGTACGCGGCGGCGGCCACAGCGTCTCCGGCCAGGCCCTCAACGACAACGGCCTGGTCATCGATCTGCGCCGGATGCACGAGGTGACCGTCCACCCGGCCGCCCACGCCGTCCGCGTCCAGGGCGGCGCCATCATGAGCCAGCTGGACCGGGCCACCCAGGAGCACGGCCTGGCCACCACGGGCGGGCGCGTCTCCACCACCGGCGTCGGCGGCTTCGTCCTCGGCGGCGGGTCGGGCTGGCTGGACCGCAGGTTCGGCCTTGCCGTCGACAACCTGCTCGGCGTCGAGCTGGTCACCGCCGACGGCAGCGTGGTGACGGCGAGCGCCGAGGAGAACCCCGAGCTGTTCTGGGCGCTGCACGGCGGCGGCGGCAACTTCGGCGTCGCCACCTCGATCACCCTGCGGCTGCACGATCTGCCCGAGTACTCCATCGCCATGCTGCTGTACCTGCCCGAGCGCGCCCCCGAGGTGGCGCACACCTATCGCGAGCTCATCGCGAACGGGCCGACGGAGGCGAGCGGCGGTGTCCTGTACATGACCGCACCGCCCGAGCCGTTCATCCCCGAGCACCTGGTCGGAAAGGTGCTGTGCGGCGCCCTCGTGGCCTACGCGGGCGGCGAGGAGGCCATGCGCAAGGTCGCCCAGCCGCTGATCGCCCTGGAGCACGAGGTCGAGATCGTCACGGCCATGCCGTACGTGGACATGCAGTGCATGATGGACGACCCGCCCGGGCTCCGGAACTACTGGTCGGCCGAGTATCTGACCGGACTGCCCGACGAGCTCGTGGATGTCTTCTGCTCCCTGGGCGAGTCCATCCCGACGCCCACCGGCACCCAGCACGTGATCTTCCCGCTGGGCGGCGCCATCGCCGACGGCCCCGCCGGGTACCCGGTGCCCTACCGCGACGCGGCCTGGGCCGTACACCCCTTCGGGATCTGGGAGGACCCGGCGGACGACGAGCGCTGCCGCCAGTGGGTCAAGGACGTCCGGGCCAAGGTCCAGCCGTGGTCGACCGGCGCGGTCTACCTCAACTTCACCGGCGACGAGGGCTCCGACCGGGTGGTCGCGGGCCTCGGCGCCGAGAACATGCGCCGGCTCGCCGAGGTGAAGCGCGCCTACGACCCGGACAACGTCTTCCGCTTCAACCACAACATCGCCCCGGCCTGACGGAAACGGAGAAGCGTGTCGTACCGTGACCCGCATCACCGTCCGGTACGACAAAACACGAGGTGAACCCCATTGGACAGCCAGGGCGGGATCACCGTGCAGCGCGCTCTGGAGCTGCCCGGGCTGCGCGGCGGGCTCCCCGAGGTGGTCGCCGGGGCCGAGCGCCTGGGCCGCACGGTGCGCTGGGTGCACGCGGGCGAGGTCCCCAACATCGCCTCGCTGCTCAAGGGCGGCGAGCTGCTGCTGACCACCGGCCTGGGCCTGGGCACCCGCCCCGCCGAACAGCGCACCTTCGTACGGCGCCTCGCCGAGCGGGGCATCGCCGCACTGGTCGTCGAACTCGGCCCGCGCTTCAGCCGCCTGCCCGCCACCATCGTGGACACCGCGCGGGCGGCCGGGCTGCCGCTGGTCGCGCTGCACCGCGAGGTCGCGTTCGTGACGGTGACCGAGGAGATCCACACCGAGATCGTCAACGGCCACTACGCCCTGCTCCAGCGCGCCGAGGAGGTGCACCGGCGGTGCACCGGCGCGCTGCTCTCGGGCGGCGGCGTGCCCCAGGTCCTGTCGATCCTGGCCGACTTCACAGCGAACCCGGTGTTCCTGGAGACCCCGGACGGCCAGCTGCTCTACGCGGCCGCCGGCTCCGGCGAGGCGGGCGCCGACCCGCTCCAGGTGTGGGAGGGGCTGCGCGGCCAGCGCGAGTCCCGCGAGTCGGGGCCGCCGGCCGGCGCGGTCCTGGTGGACGTGCCCGGCGGCGGCCACGGCACCGGCGCGGTACGGGCCCGGATCGCCCTGCTCGCCGTCGCCGCGCCGCTGCTGCCGGTCCACCGGATGGCGGCGGAGCGGGCCGCGGGCATCCTCGCGGTGGTGCTGATGCAGGCGCGCCAGGAGGAGGAGCTGGCGGCGCGCGGGCGCGGCGACTTCCTGACCGACCTCGCCGAGGGCCGCATCACCGCCGAGGACGCGCCCGCGCAGGCGAAGGTGCTGGGCTTCAAGCCGGGCGAGGGCCCGCTGCTGCCGGTGGTGATGCGGCTGACGTCCGAGCTGTCCCCCACCGGCAACTGGGCGGTCCTGGCGCGTGCGGTCCTGGAGGAGCTGTCCGCGGTGGGCGTGCCGGTCCTGCTCGGCGTACGGCCGGTGGAGGGCCGGGTCCCGCTGCTGCTCGGGCTGCGCTCGGAGTCGGAGCGCACGGCGGTCGCCGACCGGGTGGCGGCGGCGCTGCGGGCCGGTGTGGAGCGCGCCGGGCTCGCCCGGGCCGGGGCCCAGCCGGTGGTGGTGGTCGGGGTCGCGGGCGGCTGGGCGGCCGCGTCGGCGGGGCTGCGCCACGCGGCCGAGACCGCCGCGGCCGCGCAGGGCCTGTCGGAGCGCCCCTGGTACGACGCCCGGCGCCTGGACATCGACCTGCTGCTGTGGCGGCTGCGCGAACACCCGGACCTGGCGGCGTTCGTGGAGCGCGCCATCGGCCCGCTGCGCACCCATGACGCGGCCTCGCGCCCGCCGCTGCTGCCCACCCTGGAGACCTATCTGGCGCACGCCGGCCGCAAGGCGGAGACGGCCCGCGAGCTGCACCTCAACCGGCAGACGCTCTACAACCGGCTGGCCCGCATCGCGGAGCTGCTCGGCACGGACCTGGACGACCCGCAGACGGTACTGGCGCTGTCCCTGGCCCTGCGCGCCCGCCGCCACGTCCCGTAACCGCCCGGCCGGTCAGAGCCCCTGACGCTGGGTCAATTCGTCATAGACACTGAGCACTTGGGCCACGGTCTCGTCCTCGGTGGGCCAGCCCGCCGCCTGTACGAGCCCGGCCTCGGCGAGCTCGCGGCACCGTCCGGGGTCGGCGAGCAGCCGCGCCACGGCGTCCCCGAGCGCCGCCGCGTCCCCGTACGGCACCAGCTCGGCCGCGTCCCCGACGAGCTCCGGGATCCCGCCCACGGCGGTCGCGACCAGCGGCACCCCGAGCCGCAGCGCCTCCTGGGCCAGCAGCGAGCGCCCCTCCCAGCGGCTCGCCAGCACAGCCGCGTCGGCGGCGGCCAGCAGCTCGGTGACGTCGTCGCGCCGCCCGAGCAGCTTCACGGGCAGCGCCTCGGCCTCGATGCGCCGCTGGAGCGCGGCCCGCTGCCTGCCCTCCCCCGCGATCGCCAGCAGCGGTACGGGGTCGAGCGCCTTCCAGTGGTGGGCCGCGTCCAGGAGCACGTCGTACCCCCGGTGCTCGACCAGGCTGCCGACGGCCATCAGCAACGGCCGGTCCACGGCGCCGAGTTCTGCCCGCGCCTTGCCGTCCGGGGCGGGCGTACGGGGCCCGGGGACCGCGACCGCGGCGAGCCGGGCGTCCCGGGCGCCGCACCGCCGGGCGCGGTCGACCAGGTCGGACGAGGTGCCGAGCACCACGGCGGCCGCACGGGCCGCCCGCCGCTCCAGCACCCCCAGCAACCGGCCCCGGGCGCCCTCGGCGTGGAAGGGGGTCCCCCCTGCTCGACCGGAGCGGAGAGCTTGGGGGAAGGTGTGCCAGGTGACGACGAGGGGGATCGCGCGCCGCCCGCCCAGGGCGAGGGCGGTCCGTACGGCCGCGTGCAGCCCGTGCGCGTGCACCACGTCCGCGCCCGCGCAGACCGCCCGCAGGGCGCCGACCGCCACCGGGTCGCCGCGCCGGGGCACGGGGACGAAGTGGGCGCCCGCACCCCGGAAGTCGAACTCCCGCTCCAGCGCGGCGGGAGCGCAGACGGTGACCCGGACGCCCCGCGCGACGAGCCCCGCCGCCAGCGAGCGCACATGCGCGCTGCTGCCCGCACTGCCGCCGCCCAGCACTTGCACCGTACGCAGCTGTGACACGTGAACAGGCTCCCGGGTCGGCGGTGGGCCGGTGTGGACCCGGCCAAGGATGCCAGCCCGCACGGACGTTCCGCCCCCGTCCGGGCGTTTCCCCGTGTCGACAGGCGGCGGACCGGGCCGGGGGACCACCCACACGGGTGAACCGCGGCGGCCGGATGACCCCCGGGGGAGGGCGGAGCCGGGGCTACCCCTCCGCCCGTGCCGTCGCCAGCAGCTCCTCCGCGTGGGCCCGGGCCGTCTCGGAGTCCTCCTGGCCCGCCAGCATCCGGGAGAGCTCGCGGACGCGGTCCTCGCCCTCCAGGACGGTGACACCGGACCGGGTGACCGTGCCGTCGCTGGTCTTCTCCACCAGGAGCTGGCGGTCCGCGAAGGCCGCCACCTGGGGCAGATGGGTGACCACCACGACCTGCGCCGACTTGGCGAGCTTCGCCAGGCGCCGGCCGATCTCGACCGCCGCCCGCCCGCCGACGCCCGCGTCGACCTCGTCGAAGAGGTACGTGGGCACCGGGTCCGTTCCCGCGAAGACCACCTCGACCGCGAGCATCACCCGGGAGAGCTCACCGCCCGACGCGCCCTTGGCGATCGGCCGCGCCGGGGCGCCCGGGTGCGGGGCGAGCAGCAGCTCCACCTCGTCCGCGCCGGTCGGCCCGTACGCCACGGTCCGCCCGTCCACCTCGACGCCCTCGGCGTCCTCCACCTGCCGTACCGCGAACGACACCCGCGCGTGCGGCATCGCGAGCGACGCCAGCTCGGCCGTCACCGCGTCCGCGAAGCGCGCCGCGGCCTCGGTGCGGGCGTCGGTCAACTCCTGCGCCAGGACGGACAGCTCACCGCGCAGCCCGTCCCGCTCGGCCGTCAGCTCGCCGATCCGGTCGTCGTCGCCGTCCAGCTCGGTCAGCCGGGCGGCGCCCTGCTGCGCCCAGGCGAGTACGGCCTCGATACCGTCGCCGTACTGGCCGTACTTACGGGTGAGCCCGGTCAGCGCGGCCCGCCGCTCCTCCACGGCCGCGAGCCGCAGGGGGTCGGCGTCGAGGTCGTCCGCGTACCCGGCGAGCTCGCCCGCCACGTCGCCGAGGAGGATTCCGACCTCGCCGATGCGCTCGGCCAGCGCGGCCAGCGCGGGGTCGTGCGACCGTACGGCGTCCAGGGCCCGGTGCGCGCCCGCGACCAGGGTGGTCGCGTCGACGCTCTCCGGGTCCTCGGGGTTGCCCGCGAGGGCGGCGTGCGCGAGGGCGGCCGCGGACGCCAGCGCCTCGGCGTGCCCGAGCCGTCCGGCCTCGGCGGCGAGTTCCGTGTCCTCACCCGCCAGCGGCTCGACCGCCGCGATCTCGTCGAGCCCGAACCGCAGCAGATCGGCCTCCTGCGCCCGCTCGCGCGCCCGCGTGGTCAGCTCCTCCAGATCCCCGACGACGGCCCGCAGCCGCCGGTACGCCTCCGCGTACTTGGCCAGCGGCCCGGCCACGGCGTCCCCGGCGTACCGGTCCAGCGCCTCCCGCTGCCGGGCAGGCCTGAGCAGCCCCTGCTGATCGGTCTGCCCATGGACGGCGACCAGCTCGTCGGCCAGCTCCGCGAGGACGCCGACCGGCACGGAGCGCCCGCCGAGGAACGCCCGCGAGCGGCCCTCCGCCGAGACGGTACGGCTGACCAGCAGCGCGCCCTCGTCGAGCTCCGCCCCGGCCTCCTCCGCGCGGATCGCCGCGGTGGCGCCCGCGCGCAGCGCGATCCGCCCCTCGACGACCGCCGACTTGGCGCCGATCCGCACCAGCGCGGGGTCGGCGCGCCCGCCGAGCAGCAGCCCCAGACTGGTGACGACCATGGTCTTGCCCGCACCGGTCTCGCCGGTCACCGCGGTGAACCCGGGCGACAGCTCGACGACAGCGTCGTCGATGACCCCGAGCGACCGTATCCGCATCTCCTCCAACACGCCCCCGACCTTACGAGGTCCGCCCCCCGGTTTGCGACGCCCCCCACACGCTCACCCTCCCGGTTGACCCGCACGCACGTTTTGCCCCACCCCGCCCCTTCCCTCTGTGACATTCGCGGCTCCGCGGCGCGGCCTCCAGGGGTGGGGGGAGGCGTTCTCCCGGGGGCTACGCCCCCAGACCCCCTTCCGTCTGCGGACCGGTGGGGGCTACTCGCGCAGTTCCCCGCGCCCCTTTTCGGCCCGGTGTTCGTCCGCGGGTCGGCTGTGGCTGCTCGCGCAGTTCCCCGCGGCCCCTTTTTGGCCCGGTATTCGTCCGCGGGTCGGCTGTGGCTGTTCGCGCAGTTCCCCGCGGCCCCTTTTTGGCCCGGTATTCGTCCGCGGGTCGGCTGTGGCTGTTCGCGCAGTTCCCCGCGCCCCTCAAGGCAGAAGGGGCCCGGCCAAAATTCAGCCCCTCCGGCGTGCGAGGAGCGGGCCCGGGCGCGTTCAGCCCCTCCGGCGTGCGAGGGACGGGGCCCGCACATGCAGCCCCCGGCCAGCTGCTTGAGGAGCGGGGCAGGGGCCGCAGGCCCCGCCCTTCAGGGGCGCGGGGAACTGCGCGACCAGCCCAAGACGACCCGCAGACGAACGGGGTCCGGGGGCGAAGCCCAGGTGACCCACCCACCCCCTGCAAGAGGCCCGGGGCGGAGCCCCGGAGCGGGGTGCCGGGGCCGCAGGCCCCGCCCCTTCAGGGGCGCGGGGAACTGCGCGACCAGCCCCCACCGAACCCGCAGACGAACGGGGTCCGGGGCGGAGCCCCGGAGCGGGGTGCAGGGGCCCGCAGGCCCCGCCAGGGGGTGTGGGGGCGTAGCCCCCGGGAGACCACCTTCACCCCCACCCACCCCCGGAGGGTTTAGGGAACGGGCGGGGTGGGGGGATCCACCAAGCGGGAGCGGAGCCGCCGCACCACCCCCTCCCCCACCCCCAACCCCTCCCGCACATACGCCCCCATCGACCCGTACCGCGACGCCACCTCCCCCAGCCCCGCCGCCAGATACTCCGGCACCACCCCGATCACCGCGAGCGCGATCTCCGGATCACCCCCCTGCGCCGTGAACCCCTCGATCAGCGGCGCGAACGCCTGCCGCACCGCCCCGTTGACCGACAGGTACTCCCGCTCCACCACCTCCGACGACGCCCCCAGCAGGGACAGCAGCACCGTCGCCCCCCACCCCGTACGGTCCTTGCCCGCCGTGCAGTGGAAGAGCACAGGACCCGCGTCCTCGGCCGCCAGTTCGAGCAGCAGCGTCCGGTACGCGGCCCGGGCCGACGGCGACGACACCAGGCCCCGGTACAGGTCGCCGAACACCACCTGCGCCCGGCCCCCGCCGAGGTGCTGCTCGGCCGCGACGGGGTCGGCCAGCACGTGCCGCAGCTGTGCGGCAGCCGGCGCCCCGGACCCGCTCACCGCGTCCGCCACCGCGTCGGCCACCGCGTCCGCCAGCACGTCCGCGACGACGAGCCGCGCCCCGTCCGGCAGCCGGTCGGGCCGCTCGGCCCGCTCGGCGTCCGTACGGAGGTCGACGACCGTACGGATCCCGAGCCCGGCCACCGCCGGGTCCCCGCCCGGGTCGAACCGTTCGAGCGCCCCGGCCCGGAAGACCAGGCCGGGCCGGACCGTACGGCCCCCGGCGAGCGGCGTACCGCCGAGATCGCGGAGGTTGGCGACGCTGGTGGCGGGGATCGCGGTCATGGGCGGACGCACTCCTGTACAGGGGGAGGGGGCGGGAGGGGGCGGGGAACATGGCCTGGACTCGTCCATGTGTGCCCCCATCCGCCCCGAAACGTAACAACGCCCCCCACACCACCGCCCAACCCCGGAACTCCGCCGTCCCCCGCGTCCCACTGCCCCCATTGGCCGCACTCATGAACAGCCCCGCGTCCTGGACGGCGGCCGTCCCCGGCACCGTCACCGTGCCTACCGTCCGCCGGCTCGCCCCGGCTCGCCCCGGCTCGCCCCGGCTCGCCCCGGCTCGCCCCGGCTCGCCCCGGCGTCCGTCGAGCAGGCGCCGGTGAACAAACGCGGCCGGGCCGCGGCTCAGCCGCAGCAGCACCGGCGCCGCCACCCCCGTGATCCGGCGGTAGGTGTCGAGGAGTCCGTCGCCGTCCGCGTCGTACGAGAGCACCACGCCCTGGCCGGGGGGCGCCGCCGGATTCAGGAAGCCGGGCCGACCCCGGCACCCCGAGGCCGTTGCGCGCGACGATCCCGCCCCGTGCCCAACTGCCGTTGTTTCCAAGGGAGTCGACGCTCAGTGTCACCACCGTGCCCTCCCGCAGGGACCCCTCCCGGTACGCCGTGCCGAACTGCGCGATGTCCTTCCACAGGTCCAGTGCAGCGCCAGGACGTCGAGCAGCCGCTCCCAGCGCGGCCAGTCGGCGTACGGGCCGGTGCAGCCGTCGTGGGTGTCGTTGAGGACGAATTGGTGCGGGCCGGTGGCGGCGATCTCGACGCGCCCGCCCGAGCCGGTGACCCGGAAGCGGCCGGGACCGCCGTCGGGCAGCGGGGTCAGCCGGATCCGGTCGGCGTGCCCGGGCAGGAGCCGGAAGAGGGCGTCCCGGGCGGGTCCGGGTGTCAAGCGGGTGTGCAACCGCGGAGGGCGCCGGGGCCGCGCGCGCGGGGGGTGTCGCCCCGGCCGCGGCCCGGCGCCGATGGCTCCCGCGGTGCTCAGCACCGTACGTCTCGACGGGGTCGAGGGACTCGGCAGCTCGGTCACGGGCTCGGCGCTTCTCGTGTTGTCGGGGTGACAAAAGGCGCGTGCGGAGCGCACATCAACGGCGCGGCGGGTGCCGGGCGATGGGGCCACTGAAATGGCCGAACGCCCACGGGGAGGGAGTGTTTGAGGGCACGATGGAGGCATGCGCACTCTTGTACGAGCGGCCCTGGCGGCCGCGGTCGTGACCCTAGCCGCGGGCTGCGGAGGGCACGGCCACGACGCGCCGAAGACGGCCGGCGGAACCCTCGAAGAGATCGCGGCCCAGGCCGCCTGCAAGCCGAAGATCTCCACCAACGCGGCCGAGCTCCGGCAGGCCAACTGCGACACCAAGGACGGCCGTTACGTCCTGGCGACCTTCGCCACGGACCGCGGCCAGCGGGAGTGGATCAATGGCGCCAAGGACTACGGCGGCGCCTATCTGGTGGGCCGCAAGTGGGTCGCCGTCGGCGACGAGAACGTGGTCAACGCGCTGCGCGGCCGGCTCGGTGGCAGTGTCGAGACCGGGACCAACCATTCCGGACACCACCACATGAGCTGACCGCGCAGGGGATGCTCCCCCGGGTGGGGTGACCCGGGGGAGCCAATCAGGGGGAGCGGGTTTCCAGGCGCGTGCGCGCCCTGTCGGTCAGGCGCAGCTGCGCCCCGTGTTGATGCAGGTCACCGCCCTCCTCATCAGCGCATCGCTGAAGACGTTGATGAAGTCACCGTGATCGGTGACGGGCTTGTGGAGCTGCTCGGGGAACGAGTCGACGGCGAACCCGGGGCCCGGCGGCACGGCGTACACGATCCGCTGCTGGAGCTGCGGGATCGCCTTGAAGCCGCCCGCGCACGCACCGTTCTTGCCCGCGAAGGCGACGTGCGTCCGGTGGTTCGCGCTGTCCGTGTTCTTCCCGTCCCAGCAGCTCTGGAAATTGAAGGTGCGGACTACCTTGCTGCCCTGGGGACAGATCGGGTATTTGTCCTTGAGCTGGCGGTTCTCGAATCCGGTGCAGCTCCAGGACGCGTTGGCATTCGCGTTGCCGTTGGTGAATGCCTTCGCGTCGCCGGTGATGATCCGCAGAAAGCGCGGCATCGCGGTGACCTTGCTGACCGGATTTCCGGCGAACTTGATGGTGACCTGGACGGGCGTCTGGATCTTTCCGACGTTCTTGTCCTTGCCGCCGCCGTCCGCCTTGGCGTCGTTCTCGTTCTGGCCGTTCTGCAGACGCACTACGGGCCAGTAATACGTGGACTTGTCGCCCTGGTTGCGGCAGCTCGTACCGCCATTGGCCAGAACGGCGTCACTGGCGAAGGCATCGTTCGCCTGGTTTCCGACATAGTCGTGCATATGGTGGGCGCCATTGCTCACACCGGGCGCGACGATGACGTTGTCCGGATTCCGCTTCGCATTCTGGTTGACGCCGCAACTACTGGTGAAGAGACCGGTCGAGCCGTTGCGCTGGGTGCGGGGGGTCCGCACATTCGGCTGTACGGACCGGATGTCGACGAAGTCGCTCTTCGCGGGCCCGTTCCCAACGCCCTGCGCCTGACCACCGGCGCCCTGGCCCTGACCTTGGCCCTGCCCTTGGTTCTGTCCTTGGTTCTGTCCTTGTCCCTGGCCCTGGTTCTGGCCCTGGGCCTGCCCGGCCGCCTGCCCGGCCGCCTGGGCGGCTCCCTGGCCGCCTCCGCCGCTGTCGTCGGCGCGCAGGGTGCACGGGGCGAGCCCCTGCATTCCCTGCGGCTGCCGTCCGCCGCCGCGGCCGACGGCGCCGGCGATCCGGTCGAGCGAGGCCGTCCGCTTGTCCTTCAGCGGATCAAGTACGACCTGCTGGCCGTATCCGGGATCCCGGTCGACACGGTCTTTGTTCGAGGCGAACTTCTCGTATGCGTCGGTGATCTGTGTATCAATGGCGGCCAGTTCGCGGTCCACCTCGGGGCGGGCCGAATCCGGCACGTCCGGCAGGCTGTTGGACACGTCCGGGCAGTCGATCGTCGACACATTCCGCACCGGGGCGGCCCGTACTTGGGCCTTCCCCGGGTCGTCACTGGCCGAGGCGTACACATTCACCGCGACAAGGCCGCCCCCGCCGATGAACAGTGCCGCGGCGGCCATCGTCATCCGCCGGGGGAAGGTCGGCCGTTTTCGTATTGAGCGTCCCATGGAACTCCTTCGCTTGAAGCAGCGCGTCGTTCCATACGCATGGGGCGCGTGGGGCGTTCAACGCCCCGGCTATTTCGTAGGTATCTCCAGAAGCACCGGTCGCCCGGATCGGACGTTCAGCGCTTGACCGCGCGCAGCACCACGAACTTCGGATCGCTGGCGACGAGTTCGCTGTTGCCGAAGAGCCGCTGGAGCTTGAGGTGGTAGCCCAGGTGGCGGTTGCCCACGACCCACAACTCGCCGCCCGGCCGCAGCGCTTCGCGCGCGTCCGTGAACATCCGCGTGGAGGTGCGGTCCGTGGTGGCCTGATGGGTGTGGAACGGCGGGTTGTTGAGCACCAGGTCGGCCGTGCCCGGCGGGAACCCGCTCAGCCCGTCGCCGAGGCGGAACTCGGCGTTGTCCTCCCGGGCCGCGCCCGTACAGAGCCGGAACGTCGCCCGCGCCGAGGCGATCGCCTGGTGCGACTCGTCCGTGAACACCACCGTCGCCTCGGGGTTGGCGAGCGCCGCCGCCGTGCCCACGATGCCGTTGCCGCAGCCGAGGTCGACGACCCGGTCCGGGCCGGAGCGGGCGGGCAGGTGCTGGAGCAGGAAGCGGGTGCCCATGTCGAGGCGGTCGGCGCAGAACACGCCCGCGTAGTTGGTGACGGCGAGCCCGGAGGCCGGGCCGATGCCCATCTCCAGGGAGTACGTCAGCGGCCACGGGTTCACCGGCCGGGCGAGCTCCGGGTCCGGCTCGCAGAAGATCAGCCGGGCCTTCTTCTCGGCCAGCGAGGTCTTCGTCGAGCCTAGGAGCCGCTCGAACAGGTTCAGCGTGGAGGTGTGGATGTCCTTCACCATGCCGGTGCCGACGACCACGGTGTCCGCGTGCACACCCGGCGCGAGCCGGTGCAGCTGGTCCTCCAGGAGGGCCAGGCTCTTCGGTACGCGGACGATCAGCACGTCCACCCGGGCGGGCGGCTCGTCGTGGGTCGAGAGCAGAGTGACGGCGTCCTCCGCCACCCCCGCCCGCGCCAGGTTCGCCCGGGTCGCCTCCTGGCCGAGGAAGGACTCGCTGATCTGCGTGAGCGAGCCCGCCCCCCGGGCCGCGAGGGCGGTCGTCAGGGCGCCCCACCGGTCACCGAGGGCCACCACGGACCCCGAGAGGTCCGTGTCCTCCAGGTGCCGCAGCAGATACTCGTCGGCGGCGTCCCAGGCCCGCAGCTGATCGCGCGGGTCCTCGGGAAAGCGGGTCAGGTCGTACGGGCCCCAGGGCGTGTTCATGCGGTTCATTCCGGCCAGGCTAACCCGCCGGGGGCCCGCTCCCGCGCCACCCACGCGTGGGAACGGGGCTGGGGGCGGCCACGGCGGTCCATCGCGGTCCCGGCCCACCCCACCCCCTACGGGCGCGGGGCGGTGACATATGCGGCTCCGCCGCGTGGGCGCGACCAGCCCCCCACGGCCCGCAGCCGAACGGAATCCGCACCCCGCGAAGCGGTCACCCTCGCTCCAGATAAGCCAGCACGGCCAGCACCCGCCGGTTGTCGTCGTCGGAAACCGGCAGCCCCAGCTTCGCGAAGATATTGGACGTGTGCTTGGCGATCGCCCGCTCCGTCACCACCAGCTGCTGCGCGATCGCCGTGTTGGAGCGGCCCTGCGCCATCAGCTCCATGACCTCCCGCTCGCGCGGGGTGAGGCCGCCCAGCGGCTCGTCCCGGGACTTGCGCGTCAGGAGCTGCGAGATCACCTGAGGATCCATCGCGGTGCCGCCGCCCGCCACCCGGCGCACCGCGTCCACGAACTGCTCCGCGTCGAAGACCCGGTCCTTGAGGAGGTAGCCGACCCCGCCGTTCCCGTCGGCGAGCAGCTCGCGCGCGTACAGCTGCTCCACGTGCTGCGACAGGACCAGGACCGGCAGCCCCGGCCGGGCCCGCCGGGCGGCCAGCGCGCACTGCAGGCCCTCGTCGGTGTGCGTGGGCGGCAGCCGTACGTCGACGATGGCCACTTCCGGGTCCGACTCGGCCAGCGCCCTGGTCAGTTCGGGCCCGCTCTCGACCGCCGCGACTATCTCGAAGCCGAACGCCTCAAGGAGCCGTACGAGCCCGTCGCGGAGCAGGAAGAGATCTTCGGCTAGGACAACGCGCAAGGAATCTCCATGGTCACCATGGTGGGGCCGCCCACGGGACTGCTGACGGCCAGGACGCCGTCGAATGTACCCAGTCGCCGCTCCAGGCCGCTCAGCCCCGAGCCGCCGCCCACCCGTGCCCCGCCGCGCCCGTCGTCGGTGACCGAGATGCGCAGTGCCCCGCTCGCGTACGAGAGGTCGAGCCAGATCCGGTCGGCCTCGGCGTGCTTGACCGCGTTGGTGAGGACCTCGCTGACCGCGAAGTACGCGGCCGACTCGACCGGTGCCTCGGCGCGCCCGGCCGGCAGGTCCACGTCGAACTCGACCGGCACCGGCAGGCGCAGCGCCAGGGCGCGCACCGCGTCCCCGAGGCCGCGTTCGGCGAGGACCGGCGGGTGGATGCCCCGGACCAGGTCGCGCAGTTCGGTGAGCGCCTCGGCGGACGACTCGCGCGCCTTGACGAGCAGCGCCTTGGCCCGCGCGGGGTCCTTCTCGATCAGCGCCTCCACGGTGCCCAGGCTCATGCCCATGGCGACGAGCCGGGCCTGGGCCCCGTCGTGCAGGTCGCGCTCGATGCGGCGCAGTTCGGCGGCCGAGGTGTCCACGGCGTCGTGCCGGGTCTCGGTGAGGCGCTCCACCCGCAGCGCGAGCTCCTGCTCCCGGGTCGGCGCCAGGGAGAGGGCGGCGAGCCGGAAGTGGGCGCGGATCAGGGCCGGGTTCACGAAGAGGCCGAGGAGGGCGTAGGCGGCGCCGAGGGCGACAGCCATGTTGGCGGTGGACTGGGAGGTGACGTGGAGGAAGGTGAACCACTCGCCGCCGCCCGCCCGGTCGATCGGCTCCCAGACGCCCGCGGCGAGCACGATCCCGTACACGAAGTAGAGCGGCAGCACGGGCGCCAGGATCGCGACGAGGAAGCCCGCCGTCATGTCGGTGAACATCCACTGGAGGTCGCGCCAGGTCGCCGGGTCCTTCAGCAGCAGTCCGCACCGCTCGACCGCCCCGGTCACCCCGGACCGCTGATCGCGGGGGAGCGGGCGGTAGGGGACGGGGATGGTCACGCCCGCCCACTCCTTCGCCCACACCCGGTGCCGGTTGGCGTGGTCGCGCACCAGCTTCAGGACGTGCGGGGTGGTCAGCACGCCGATGCCGACGGGTATCAGCGCGATGGACACCACGGCCCAGGTGAACAGCGTGATGGAGACGACGACGCCCGACGCCGAGAGCACCGACCCGCGCCGGGCCGCCACCAGGGCGTCCCGTGCCTTTGTCACGATCATCGTCGTCCTCTTCCTCGCATCGCTCTTCCGGGTCCCCAGTCTCGCCGCACCACCCGGGCGCGGTCACGGGGCCGGTCCCCCCAGCCCGGGGTGTACCTACGTACACCCCTTGACCTCGTATTCAGCCCGGAAAAGGGGCGGCCCCGGGCACGGAGGTCCG
>NZ_JBHWUR010000107.1:0-25811 GCF_042737755.1 Streptomyces sp. NPDC059994 | reverse complement strand
GCGACCACCCACCCACAGCCCGCCGACGACGGGGGGCGCGGGCGAAGCCCCGACGCGGGGTGCGGGGGCGCAGCCCCCGCTCGGGGGTCTGGGGGCGAAGCCCCCAGGAACACCTCCCCCTTCCCCCACCCACCCCCGGAGGGTTGCGGGAAGGGGCGGGGAGGGGCAAACCAACGCCCTCCACGCCGCCTGGCTCGGCCGAGCCGCCGGCTGCCTGCTCGGCAAACCCGTAGAGAAGCTGCCCCTGACCGGCATCCGCGCCATCGCCCGAGCCACCGGCAACTGGCCCCTCCACACCTGGTTCACCGCCCACCACCTCCCCGCCGAGCTGGCCGCCGCGTACCCCTGGAACCGCCGCTCCGCCCCCACCTCCCTCGCCGAGAACATCGACGGCATGCCCGAGGACGACGACCTCAACTACCCGCTCCTCGGCCTGCTCCTTCTCCAGCGCCACGGCCCCGCCTTCACCACCGCCGACGTGGCGCGGCTGTGGCTGGACGAGCTCCCGGCGGGGCGTACGTTCACCGCCGAGCGGGTCGCGTACCGCAATCTCCTGGACGGGATCGAGCCGCCGCACACCGCCACCCACCGCAACCCGTTCCGCGAGTGGATCGGCGCCACCATCCGCGCCGACGTCCACGGCTGGACCAACCCGGGCGACCCCGCGGCCGCCGCCGAGCAGGCGCACCGCGACGCCGTTCTCACCCACACCGCCAACGGCGTGTACGGCGCCATGTTCACGGCCGCGGCGATCTCGCTGGCCGCCACCGGCGCGTACGACGTGCACGGCTGCCTCGACGGCGGCCTCGCCGTGATCCCCCCGCGCTCCCGCCTCGCGGAGGCCGTCCGCCTCGGGATCCGTCTCGCCCGCGAGGAGGACGACTTCGACACGGTCGTCGACCGGCTGCACGCGGCCCTCGGCGCCTACCACTGGGTGCACTCCGTCCCCAACGCCGCGCTGCTCGCCGCCGCCCTCACCCACGCCGACGGCGACTTCTCCGGCTCCATCTGCCGCGCGGTGTCCGGCGGCTGGGACACCGACTCCAACGGGGCCACCGCCGGATCGCTCGCGGGACTCCTCGCCGGGCACCCGGACGCGCTGCCCGCCCGCTGGACCGCACCGCTCAAGAACCGCCTCGCCACCACCGTCGCCGGCTTCGACGGCACCGGATTCGACACCCTCGCGGAACTGACGGCGGAACTGACCGCACAAGCGACCGCACAAGCGACCGCACAAGTAAGCGCACACGCAACCGCACAACAGACCGCACAACTCGTCCCCCAGGAGGTACGGAGCGCATGACGCGCATCGCGGTGCTCGGCAGCACCAACATGGACCTGGTCGCCTACGTGACGGCCGCCCCGCGCCGCGGCGAGACCGTCACCGGTCACGACTTCCGTACGATCCCGGGCGGCAAGGGCGCCAACCAGGCCGTCGCCGCGGCCCGCGCGGGCGGCGACGTCGCGATGATCGGGGCGGTCGGCACGGACGAGTTCGGCGTACGGCTGCGGGCCGCGCTCGACGGCTCCGGCGTCGACACCGACCTCGTGCGCACCACCGAGGGACCGTCCGGCACGGCCCACATCGTGGTCGACGCGACCGGCGGCAACGCGATCGTCGTCATCCCCGGAGCCAACGCCTCCGTCACCCATCTCGGCCCCGGCGACGAGGCGCTGATCGCGGGCGCCGAGTCGCTGCTGCTCCAGTTGGAGCTGCCGTTGGACACGGTCGTCGAGGGCGCCGAGGCGGCCCGGCACCACGGGGTGCGGACGGTCCTCACCCCCTCCCCCGTCCAGCCCCTGCCGCCCGAACTCCTCGTCGCCACCGACCTGTTGGTGGCCAACGAGCACGAGGCCGCCGCGCTCACCGGCATCGGCGACCCGAAGGCGGCCGCCCGCGCGCTCCTTGAGCTGGTCCCCGAGGTGGTGGTCACGCTCGGCGCCCGGGGCAGTCTGTACGCGGCGCGCGACCAGGACCCGGTCGCGGTCCCGGCCCCCGAGGTGACCGCGGTCGACACGACGGGCGCGGGTGACACGTTCGTCGGCGCGCTCGCCGTCGCCCTGGGCGAGGGCCGGGCGATGCCCGAGGCGCTCGCCTGGGCGTCGGACGCCGCCGCGCTCTCGGTCCAGCGGCCCGGCGCGGTGGCCGCCATGCCGTACCGCGCGGAGATCGACGCGGCGGCGGCCGGGGCCGAGGGAACCGGGCGGTGACGACTCCCCTGCCGACGACTCCCCTGCAAGGGCTGCGGGTTCTGGACCTCGCCACCCTGTTCGCCGGGCCGCTCGCGGCGACGATGCTCGGCGACTTCGGCGCCGAGGTCATCAAGGTCGAGCACCCCCGCCGCCCCGACCCCTCGCGCGGCCACGGCCCCGCCAAGGACGGCATCGGGCTCTGGTGGAAGCTGCTCGGCCGCAACAAACGGACGATCACCCTCGATCTGTCCACGCCGGGCGGCCGCGAGACCCTGCTCCGGCTCGCCGCCTCCACCGATGTGATCATCGAGAACTTCCGCCCGGGCACCCTGGAGCGCTGGGGCCTGGGCTGGCCCGAACTGGCCGCCGCCAACGACCGGTTGGTACTGGCCCGGGTCACCGGGTTCGGCCAGTGCGGCCCGTACGCACACCGGCCCGGATTCGGCACGCTCGCCGAGGCGATGAGCGGCTTCGCCGCCGTCACCGGCGAGCCGGACGGCCCGCCGACGCTGCCCCCGTTCGGCCTCGCGGACTCGATCGCCGCGCTGGCCACCGCGTACGCCGTACTGACCGCGCTCACCGCGCGCACCGCCACCGGGCGTGGACAGGTGATCGACATGGCGATCATCGAGCCGATCCTGACCGTCCTCGGCCCCCAGCCCATCTGGTACGACCAGCTCGGCTACGTCCAGCCGCGCACCGGCAACCGCTCCCGCAACAACGCCCCGCGCAACACCTACCGTACGGCGGACGGCAGTTGGCTCGCCGTCTCCGCCTCGGCCCAGTCGGTGGCCGAGCGGGTGATGCGGCTCGTGGGGCGCCCTGAGCTGATCGCCGAGCCGTGGTTCACCACCGGCTCGGGGCGGGCCGAGCACGCGGACGAGCTGGACGAGGCGGTGGGCGGCTGGATCGGGCGGCGCACCCGTGAGGAGGCGATGACGGCGTTCGAGAAGGCGGAGGCGGCGATCGCGCCGATCTACGACATCCGCGAGGTGATGACGGACCCCCAGTACCGCGCGCTCGACACGCTCACCACGGTCGACGACCCGGAGCTGGGCCCGGTCCGGATGCAGAACGTCCTCTTCCGGCTCTCCGAGACCCCGGGCGCGATCCGCTGGGCGGGCCGCCCGCACGGCGCGGACACGGACGCGGTCCTGACCGAACTGGGCCTGTCCGCCCAGGAGATCACCACGCTGCGCAAGACGGGCGCCCTGTGACGACGCCGATCCCGCTGACCTGGCTGTACGCCCCCGGCGACCGGCCGCAGGTGGTCGAGAAGGCGCTGGCGGCGGGCGCGGACGTGGTGATCGTGGATCTGGAGGACGCGGTGGCGCCGGACCGCAAGGAGTACGCCCGGGCGGCGACGGCGGAGCTGCTCGCCGCCCCGCTGTCCACGCCGGTCCACGTCAGGGTGGCCACGGAGGAGGACGTACGGACCCTGGCCGGGCTCCCGGGCCTGTCGGGCCTGCGCCTGCCCAAGGTCACCCACGCCTTCCAGGTCCAGCGCATCGCGGCCCTGGCCCCCGGCGTCGCCCTCCACCCGCTCCTGGAGAGCGCGCTGGGAGTGGAGTACGCGTACACGATCGCCGCCGCCCACCCGGCGGTGCGGGGCATCGCGCTCGGCGAGGCGGACCTCTGCGCGGATCTGGGCGTACGCAACGAGTCGGGCCTGGACTGGCCGCGCAGCCGGGTGGTGGTGGCCGCGCGGGCGGCGGGTCTGGCCCCGCCCGCCCAGTCGGTGTACCGGCACATCAGCGACCTGACGGGCCTGGCCGCGTCCTGCGCCCACGGCCGCGCGCTGGGCTTCCTGGGCCGCGCGGCGATCCACCCGGCGCAACTGCCGGTGATCGAACGCGCCTATCTGCCACCGCCGTCGGAGGTGGCCGCGGCGGAGGAGATCCTCACGGCGTCCCCCACGGACACGGGGGCGCTTGCGCTGGCGGACGGGCGTTTCGTGGACGCGGCGGTACTGGAAGCGGCGAGGAGGACGCTGTCCCTGGCGCACCGCCCGCCCCCTTGAGCGGGGGTGGGGTCCTCCCGGGGCTACGCCCCGGACCCCTTTCGTCTGCGGGCCGGTGGGGGCTGATCGCGCAGTTCCCCGCGCCCCTCAAATGCCGCTGCGCGGCATCCCCGGATCGCCCCGGAGGGCGCCTTCAGTGGCGCGGGGCTGTGACATTGTGCGGCTCCGCCGCGTGGGCGCGACCAGCCACAGACGGCCCGCACACGACACCCGGCCCCCGACGGCCTCAGCTCTTGCTCGTCGTCCCGTTCTCGGACGGCACCGACTTCTCGGCCTCACCGGCGGGCGCGTCGTCGGCCTCACCGGCGGGCGCGTCAGACGGCGCATCCCCTGACTCCGGCTCTCCCGCCTCGTCGACGCCGCCCGGCTCGACCACCTCTTCCCGCCCCGGCCGCACCCGCGAGGAGATCACGATGTACGTCACGGCGAGCACGAAGACGGTGATCGCGGTCCAGTCGTTGAGGCGCAGCCCCAGCACGTGGTGGGCCTCGTCGACCCGCATGTACTCGATCCAGCCGCGTCCCACGCAGTACGCCGCGACGTACAGCGCGAACGCCCGGCCGTGGCCCAGCTTGAAGCGGCGGTCCGCCCAGATGACGAGGAAGCCGACGCCGAGGCACCACAGCGACTCGTACAGGAAGGTCGGGTGGTAGGTGCCCGCGACCCGGTTGGTGCCCTCGGTGATCTTCAGCGCCCACGGCACCTCGGTGGGCTTGCCGTACAGCTCCTGGTTGAACCAGTTGCCCCAGCGGCCCACGGCCTGGGCGAAGGCGATGCCCGGGGCGAGCGCGTCGGCCCAGGCCGGCAGCGGGATGCCCCGGCGCCGGCAGCCGATCCACGCACCCACCGCGCCGAACGCGATGGCGCCCCAGATGCCGAGCCCGCCCTGCCAGATCTTGAAGGCGTCGACCCAGTCCTCACCGTCGCTGAAGTACAGCTGGTAGTCGGTGATGACGTGGTAGAGGCGGCCGCCGACGAGGCCGAAGGGCACCGCCCAGACGGCGATGTCGGCCACGGTGCCGGCTCTGCCGCCCCGGGCGATCCAGCGCTTGTTGCCGTACCAGACGGCGACGAAGACACCGATGATGATGCAGAAGGCATAGCCGCGCAGCGGGATCGGTCCGAGATGGATCACGCCGGTCGACGGACTGGGAATGAAGGCGAGGTTCATGGCAGGGTCGACGCTACCCTGCCGGGCGGGCGGTCGGACCACCCACCCGGCAACTTATGAGTAACGGGCGGTACGGCAGGGGCCTAAGGGGCCGCCGGAGCCGGAGCGGCCCCCGCTCCCGTCCGAGCCCCGGACCCGGTCGCGGTCCCCGCGCCCGATCCCGCGTGGGCCGCCGGGGCCCCCGGATGCGCCCGGCCCGATGCCGGGGCCTTCTTCGGGACCGTCCCCGGCAGGTGCGCGGACCTCGGCTTCGCCCCGGACACGGCGGGCGCGCCCGCCGGCGGCGAACTGGGGGCGGCCGTCCCCGGCTGCGACGGCGAAGCCGTCCCCGGCTGCTTGCCCTTGTTCGCCTCGACGACCCACTTCTTGAGGTTCGCCGGGCTGATCTGCTCGCTGCCCTTCTGCGGGAAGACCGACTCCCCGTTCAGCTGGACCGTCGGCGTGCCGCTGAAGCCGCCGTTCTGGAAGGCGTCGTTGGACTTGCCGACCCAGCTGTTGTGCTTGCCCTCCTCCACGCAGGAGCGGAAGCCGGCCGTGTCGAGGCCGGGGACCTTCTGGGCCAGCTCGATCAGCTTGCTGTTCTTCCCGTACGCGTCGTCCGTCTCCTTGGGCTGGTTGCTGTAAAGCACGTCGTGGTACGCCGAGAACTTCCCTGCGTCCTGTGCGCAGCCCGCCGCGTTCGCCGCGTGCAGCGAGCCGCTCCCGCCGAGGTTGCGGTCGATCAGGGTGGCGAGGTGGTACTGGACGCGGATCTGGCCGCTGCCCTCCAGCTCGTGGATCGTGGACCGGAAGCTGTTCTCGAACGCGGCGCAGGCCGGACAGCGGAAGTCCTCCCAGACCGTGAGCGTGGACGGCGCGTCGGCGGCGCCCACCGGGACGGCCAGGTTGTCCTTGCCCTCGGCGCCGGCGGGCGCGAGCAGCGGGCCCGCCGTGCTCTTCTTGCCGTCGCTCTTGGTGTTGGCCGCGATCACGCCGATCACCGCGGCCAGTCCGAGGACGCACACCACCGCCCCGGCGACGATCATCGTGCGTCTGCGGCGGTCCTGGGACCCCTGCCGCTCGCGCTCCTGGGCCAGCCGCTCGCGGGCCGTTCTCTTGCCTTCTTGGTTCTTCTCGCTCACACCCACAGCAACGAACCGGGGAGGCACCCACGTGCCTCCCCGGTCCCATATCCACCCGTACGAGCTAACGCGATCCCGGTCCGCCCGAACCGGGCGGGGTTACGGAGCGTTGCGGCGTCGGCCTACACCCTTACGGCGTACGGCGTACGCCCTGCGCGAGTTCACCCGCGAGGGCGCGCACGGCGGCGAGCCCGCTCGCGTGGTCCGGCGCGTCCAGCATCCGCTGGACGAACGCCGAGCCGACGATCACGCCGTCGGAGAAGGCCGCGACTTCCTGGGCCTGCTCCGCGTTGGACACGCCGAGGCCGACACAGACCGGCAGGCCGGTGGTGGCCCGGGTGCGCCGGACCAGGTCCTCGGCCTGCGCGCCGACCGACGCGCGCGTGCCGGTGACGCCCATCAGGGACGCCGCGTACACGAAGCCGGAGCCCGCCGCGGTGATCTGCGCGAGCCGCTCGTCCCTGCTGCTGGGCGCGACCACGAAGACCGTGCCGAGGCCGTGCTTGTCGGCGTGCTCGCGCCACAGCGCGGACTCCTGGACCGGCAGGTCGGGCAGGATGCAGCCGGCGCCGCCCGCCTCGGCCAGCTCGGCGGTGAAGCGCTCCACGCCGTACCGGTCGATGGGGTTCCAGTACGTCATCACCAGCACCGGCTTGCCGGTGGCCGCGTGGGCCTCGCGGACCGTGCGCAGCACGTCGGCGATCTTCACCCCGCCCTTGAGGGCGATGTCGTCGGCGGTCTGGATGACCGGCCCGTCGAGCACCGGGTCGCTGTGCGGAAGGCCGACCTCGACCACGTCCGCGCCGCCGTCGAAGACGGCCTTGACCGCGTCGATGCCGCCGTCGACGGTCGGGAACCCGGCCGGCAGATAGGCGATGAGCGCGGCCCGGTCCTCGGCCTTCGCCTTGGCGAGGGTGTCGCTCAGCAGTTGTACGTTCCCGCTCACTTCGCGTCCCCCTCGGCCCCGTTGTCGTACAGCCCGAAGTAGCGGGCCGCCGTGTCCATGTCCTTGTCGCCGCGCCCGGAGAGGTTGACCAGGAGCAGCCCGTCCTTGCCGAGCTCACGGCCGACTTCGAGGGCGCCCGCGAGCGCGTGCGCGGACTCGATCGCCGGGATGATGCCCTCGGTGCGCGAGAGCAGCCGCAGGGCCTGCATGGCCGCGTCGTCGGTGACCGCGCGGTACTCGGCGCGGCCGGTGTCCTTGAGGTAGGAGTGCTCGGGCCCGATGCCGGGGTAGTCCAGACCGGCCGAGATCGAGTAGGGCTCGGTGATCTGGCCCTCGTCGTCCTGGAGCACGTACGAGCGGGAGCCGTGCAGGATGCCCGGCTCGCCCGCCGTCAGGGTCGCCGCGTGCTCGCCGGTCTCGATGCCGTGCCCGCCGGGCTCGCAGCCGATCAGACGGACGTCCGCGTCCGGGATGAAGGCGTGGAAGAGCCCGATGGCGTTGGAGCCGCCGCCGACGCAGGCCACGGCCGCGTCCGGGAGCCGTCCGGCACGCTCCAGGATCTGGCGGCGGGCCTCGACGCCGATGACCCGGTGGAAGTCGCGGACCATGGCCGGGAACGGGTGCGGGCCCGCGACCGTGCCGAACAGGTAGTGCGTACGGTCCACGTTGGCGACCCAGTCGCGGAACGCCTCGTTGATGGCGTCCTTCAGCGTGCGGCTGCCGGACTTCACGGGGATGACCTCGGCGCCGAGCATCCGCATCCGGGCGACGTTCAGCGCCTGGCGCCGGGTGTCGACCTCGCCCATGTAGATGGTGCACTCAAGCCCGAAGAGGGCGCAGGCGGTCGCGGTGGCGACGCCGTGCTGGCCCGCGCCGGTCTCGGCGATGACGCGGGTCTTGCCCATGCGCTTGGTGAGCAGCGCCTGGCCGAGCACGTTGTTGATCTTGTGCGAGCCGGTGTGGTTCAGGTCCTCGCGCTTGAGGAAGACCCGGGCGCCGCCCGCGTGCTCGGCGAACCGGGGCACCTCGGTGAGGGCGCTCGGCCGGCCGGTGTAGTTGACCATGAGGTCGTTGAGCTCGGCGGCGAAGGCGGGGTCGGCCTTGGCCTTCTCGTACTCGACGGCGACCTCGTCCACGGCGGCGACCAGCGCCTCGGGGATGAACTTGCCGCCGAACGCTCCGAAGTACCCTTCGGGGCTGGGCACTTGACCCTCGGGGTCGGGGATGAAGAACTCGTGGGACATGGGGATACCTCCCCGGGGCGTCGTGGCCCCGGTCCTGGGTTACGTGTGGTCACGGGTGCGCCCAGGCGCCGCGGTGATGAGCCGGGTGTGCGACTGCGGGCCGCGTCGGGCCGGTCGCGCAGCTCCCCGCGCCCCTGAGGGGCGCGGCTCAGGCGGCGCTCAGGGCACCGCGCCATCGCATCCCGTTGACCTGGCCCGGCTCGTCGCCGATCACGTACCGCACCCGTCGCCCGTGCACCCGGCGCGCCGGAGCGCGGCAGCCGCGCGGGCGGCAGCCGGGGGCGAGACGGGCGGCAATAGGCATGTGGGGTCAGTTCCGTCCGTGGCGCAGGGCCGGGTGGGCGCCGGCGGCCACCAGGTCGGCGACGGCCGCCCGGGGGTCCTTGCCGGTGACCAGGGACTCGCCGACCAGGACGGCGTCCGCGCCGGCGTTGGCGTACGCGATCAGGTCGTGCGGGCCGCGCACGCCCGACTCGGCGATCTTCACGATGTGCGAGGGGATCTCGGGGGCGACACGCTCGAAGACGGTGCGGTCCACCTTGAGGGTCTTCAGGTCGCGCGCGTTGACGCCGATGATCCGTGCGCCCGCGTCGACCGCCCGCTCGACCTCGTCCTCGTCGTGCACCTCGACCAGCGGGGTGAGCCCGATGGACTCGGCCCGCTCGATCAGCGACACCAGGGCGGACTGCTCCAGGGCGGAGACGATCAGGAGCGCCAGGTCCGCCCCGTACGCCCGGGCCTCCCACAGCTGGTACGCGGTGACGATGAAGTCCTTGCGCAGCACCGGGATGTCGACCTTGGCCCGGACGGCCTCCAGATCGGCGAGCGAGCCGCCGAAGCGGCGCTCCTCGGTGAGCACGGAGATGACGGCGGCGCCGCCCGCCGCGTAGTCGGCGGCGAGGGCCGCCGGGTCCGCGATGGCCGCGAGCGCGCCCTTGGACGGGCTGGAGCGCTTGACCTCGCAGATGACCTTGACGCCTTCGCCGCGCAGAGCCGCGACGCCGTCCCGAGCCTGGGGCGCCTTGGCGGCGCGCTCCTTGAGCTCGTCGAGGCCGACCCGCGCCTGCCGCTCCGCCAGATCGGCGCGGACGCCCTCGATGATCTCGTCGAGCACACTCACGCGAGCGGCCCCCTTCCAGGACGGTGACGTTGACGATCGGCCAGGATCAGCCATGACGATGGTATCCGCACCGGAGCGAAGGGCCCGCATCCGGTTGACGCCCGTCCCACTCCTCGGACAGCCGGGACGTGGGGAGATATACGGAATGTCACGGCGCGAGCACGGACCCGAACGGTAGATTCCGGACAACTGAGAAGGCCAGCAGCACCGCGCCGATGCCCCACCAGTGGGCGTCCTTGAGGTCGACACGGAAGGGCAGCCCGCGCGTGGCGCGGACGGCCCAGACCACCCAGAGGACCGCGAAGAGCACATAACCGGCCACCGCGAGCGCGTTCGCCCCGAGGGCCGCGCCGAAGTCGCCGGTGATGAAGTCGTGGGCGCTGCGCAGACCGCCGCAGCCGGGGCAGTAGATCCCGGTGAGCCGCAGCAGCGGGCAGACGGGGTAGTGGCCGGGCTCGTTCGGGTCGACCGCGCCCACGTACGCGAAGGCGGCGGCGACCCCGGCGAGGGTGCCCAGCGGCACGAGCAGCCGGCGCGCCGCGGCGGGGGCCGTCGGGGCGGGCGTCGGAGTCGGGGTGGCGTCCACGCGGTGATTGTCCCCGTTCACGCGGAGAGGCGCAGCCCCAGGGGGCCGCGCCTCATCTGCGTACAGCGTTGTCCCAGTCGAGTGCCGCGTCGTCTCAGCGGGCCTCGGCGAGGCGGGCGCGGGCCTTGAGGCCGGCGTCCTCACGGGCCGCGGCCATCTCGGCGGTCTCCTTGGGAGTGCCGAGGCCGACCATCTTCATGACGCCGCCGACGACCCCGCCGAGGAGGGTGAGCGCCGTACCGGCCCAGAAGCCGATCGGGTTGGCGGCGACGATGAAGACCGAGGCCACGCAAAAGCCGATGAAGGAGATGATGACACCGGTCCAGGCGGCCGGGGTGTGTCCGTGGCCGCCGCTGCTGCCCGCCATGAGTTGCTCCTCGTTGGTGAATCTCTGGGTCGCGGAGTCGGCCGCTCAGTCCGGGGACGCCGACCGCTCACCGACCATTGTCGCCCACCCGTGTACGTGCCCCGAGCCTGGGGTCGCCGCCCGTGGGGCAGCTCACACTCCGGTCGGGTCCTCGCCCCGGTCCAGGGCCTTCCACAGCTCCTCGGGCCGGTCCGGGTCCTTGACCGGGCGGGGCTTGCGGGCCCGGGGGCTGCCGTCGCGCTCATAGCGCCCGCCCATCGCGGGCCAGGCGGCGCCGAACCGGAGCGCGAGCAGCCCGGCGATCAGGAGCAGCAGGCCGCCCGCGAAGGTGACGTAGGGCCAGGCGGTGTGGGTGAGGCCGCCGATGGTCGCGGCGGCGTCGCCGCTGGTCCTGGCGGCCTTCTCGTCCAGCGCGGAGCTGTCGTCGGCGCCGAGGAAGGCGGCGAGCGCGGCCCCGGCGCCGCTCAGCGCGAGCAGCCCGGAGACCAGGAACCGGCCGGCCCGGCGGACCGCGAAGACCGCCACGAGCGCGGCGAGCCCGACTATCGCGAGCGCGGCGGGCACACCCGTCACGTTCTGCCCGGTGGCGCGGAGCGGCACGGAGCCGCCCCCGACCGCGGCGTGGCCCTCGGCCCAGGTCTGCCCGGAGGCGAGCAGGACGACGGCGGCTCCGACGGCGCCGAAGAGCAGGGCGGCGGCGAGGGTGCGGCGGCCGCCGCCACGGGCGGACGGCGCGGATTCGGCACGCGACTGGGGTTCGGGAACGGCACTCACGTACTCCACTATCGCCTGCACCGCGGTGATCTTGTCACCCGGGGCCGTGTTATGGCGCGAACTCGCGGCGCCCCCGACAGGCCCTAGCCGCTCAGCTGGTTGGCCGTGTTCACGGCGCGGAGGACGGCGGCCGCCTTGTTGCGGCACTCGTTGTCCTCCGACACCGGGTCGGAGTCGGCCACCACACCGGCTCCGGCCTGTACGTACGCCGTGCCGTCGCGCAGCAGCGCGGTGCGGATGGCGATGGCGGTGTCGGAGTCGCCGGCGAAGTCGAGATAGCCGACGCAGCCGCCGTAGAGGCCGCGGCGGCTCGGCTCCAGCTCCTCGATGATCTGCATGGCACGCGGCTTGGGCGCACCGGAGAGGGTCCCGGCGGGGAAGCACGCGGTGAGCACGTCGAAGGCGGTACGGCCCGGGGCGACCCGGCCGGTCACGGTCGACACGATGTGCATGACGTGCGAGTACCGCTCGACGGACATGAAGTCGACGACCTCGACGCTGCCCGGCTCGCAGACCCGGCCCAGGTCGTTGCGGCCCAGGTCCACCAGCATCAGGTGCTCGGCCCGCTCCTTGGGGTCGGCGAGCAGCTCCTCGGCCAGGTCGTTGTCCTCCTGCGGGGTGGCGCCCCGGTGCCGGGTCCCGGCGATCGGGTGGACCATGGCCCGCCCGTCCTCGACCTTGACGAGCGCCTCGGGGCTGGAGCCGACGACGTCGAAGCCGTCGAAGCGGAAGAGGTACATGTACGGGGACGGGTTGGTGGCCCGCAGGACCCGGTAGACGTCGAGCGCGCCGGCGCTGCAGGGCGTCTCAAAACGCTGCGAGGGCACCACCTGGAAGGCCTCGCCCGCGCGGATGCGCTCCTTGATGTCCTCGACGGCGTCCTGGTACGCCTTGCCGCCCCACAGCGCGGTGTACTCGGGCAGCACGGACGGCGGGAGGGCGGCGGGCGCGTACTCGACCGGCTTGGCCAGGTCCGCCTCCATGGCGTCGAGCCGTGCCACGGCGTCCGCGTACGCCTCGTCGACGCCGGTATCCAGGTCGTTGTGGTTGATCGCGTTGGCGATCAGGAGCACCGACCCGGCCCAGTGGTCGAGCACGGCGAGGTCGGAGGTGAGCAGCATGGTCAGCTCGGGCAGCCGCAGGTCGTCGCGCCCGTGCTCCCCGATCCTCTCCAGCCTGCGCACGATGTCGTAGCCGAGGTAGCCGACCATGCCGCCGGTGAACGGCGGCATCCCGGCCGCCAGGTCGCGCGGGGTGTGCAGCGCCTCGACGGTCGCCCGCAGGGCCTCCAGCGGATCACCCGAGGTGGGGACGCCCACCGGCGGGGTGCCCAGCCAGTGGGCTTCGCCGTCGCGGGCGGTGAGCGTGGCGGCGGAGCGCACGCCCACGAACGAGTAGCGCGACCAGGACCGCCCGTTCTCGGCGGACTCCAGGAGGAAGGTGCCCGGCCGCTCGGCGGCGAGCTTCCGGTAGAGCCCCACGGGGGTGTCGCCGTCCGCGAGGAGGCGGCGGCTGACCGGGATGACGCGGCGGTCCACCGCGAGCTTGCGGAAGGTTTCGAGATCCATGGCGAGACCCTACTGAGCGGGGGCGGGCAGCAGGACGTCGGCGTCGAAGCATGTCCGATCCCCGGTGTGGCAGGCGGCACCGACCTGATCGACCCTGACGAGCAGGGTGTCCCCGTCACAGTCCAGCGCAACGGACTTCACCTGCTGGAAATGCCCGGAAGTGTCGCCCTTGACCCAGTACTCGTTCCGGCTGCGCGACCAGTAGGTGCAACGGCCGGTGGTCAGGGTGCGGTGCAGGGCCTCGTCGTCCATCCAGCCGAGCATGAGCACCTCGCCGGTGTCGTACTGCTGGGCGATGGCCGGGACCAGTCCATCGGAGGTCCGCTTCAGGCGGGCGGCGACGGCGGGGTCGAGAGTGCTGGTCATGGCCCCATTGTGCCGTGGCTCGGGGGCGCTCCGGCGGTGCGTCCACTGGGCGGACGTGGGCGCGGGTCGTACGCTGGCCCCCATGTCGACCCATGCCAAGCGTGAACGGCTTCTGCTCGCCGACCTGTTGGAGGCGGCGGGCCCGGAGGCCCCGACCCTCTGCGACGGCTGGACCGCGCGCGACCTCGCCGCGCACCTCGTGGTCCGCGAGCGCCGCCTCGACGCGGCCGGCGGGATAATCCTCGGCGCGCTGAAGTCCCGGCTGGACCGGGTGCAGGCGGAGTTCGCCGCGAAGCCGTACGAGGAGCTGGTCCGGCTCTTCCGTACGGGGCCGCCGAAGTACTCGCCGTACAACCTCAAGCAGGTCGACGAGGGGGCGAACGCGATCGAGTTCTACGTCCACGGCGAGGACGTCCGCCGCGCCCAGCCCGACTGGACGCCGCGCCCGGTCGACCCGGTCTTCGCGGACGTCCTCTGGTCCCGCCTGGAGAAGATGGCGCGCCTGATGGGCCGCCGCTCCCCCGTGGGCCTGGTCCTGCGCCGCCCCGACGGCCAGACGGCGGTGGCCCGCCGCGGGACTCCCGTGGTGACGGTCACGGGTGACCCGTCCGAACTGGCCCTGTTCGTGTCGGGGCGGCAGGAGGCGGCGGATGTGCAGGTGGAGGGGGAGAAGTCGGCGGCGACGCGAGCGCTGGAGGCGAAGCTGGGCGTGTAGCCGGGGCTCCGCCCCGGGCCCCGCGTTTCGGCTGCGCGCCGAGAGCCGTTTCCGGGGCTCCGCCCCGGGCCCCGTCCGTCTGCGGGCCGGTAGGGGCTGGCCGCGCAGTTCCCCGCGCCCCATTCTGGCCCGGGCTCTGTCTGCGGGCCGCCGCTGGCTGAGCGCGCAGTTCCCCGCGCCCCATTTTGGCCCGGGGTTTGTCTGCGGGCCGCCGCTGGCTGAGCGCGCAGTTCCCCGCGCCCCATTTTGGCCCGGGGTTTGTCTGCGGGCCGTCGTTGGCTGAGCGCGCAGTTCCTCGCGCCCCTGAGGGGGATGGGGATGTCCAGCGCAAACGGGCTCAGGGACAGGGGCCCGGCCAAATCCCGCCCCTCCGGCGGTGAGGTGCGGGCCCCTTTAGGGGCGCGGGGAACTGCGCGACCAGCCACAGCCAGCCTGCAGACGAACGGGATCGGGGGCGGAGCCCCGAAGCGGGGGCGGGGGCGGAGCCCCAGCGGGGGTACTGGGGGCGCAGCCCCCGCGAGCGGGGTGCAGGGGCGGCAGGCCCCGCAAGGAGGCGCAGGCCCCACAGGCCCCGCCCAGGAGCCCAGGGGCGCAGCCCCGCCCAGGAGTCCAGGGACGCAGCCCCGCCCAGGAGTCCAGGGACGCAGCCCCGCCCAGGAGTCCAGGGGCGCAGCCCCGCTCAGGGGTTCGGGGGCGCAGCCCCCGGGAAACCCGGCTCAACCACCCACCCGCCCCCGGAGGGTTTAGGTGAAGGGGCGGGGTGGGGCTAGCGCACCGGGTGGCCCGCGGCGCGCAGGGCCGTCTTCACATCCCCGATCCGCAAGTCCCCGAAGTGGAACACCGACGCCGCCAGGACCGCGTCCGCCCCCGCCGCCACCGCCGGAGCGAAGTCGGCGAGCCGCCCCGCCCCGCCCGACGCGATCACCGGCACGGTGACGTGGCGGCGGACCGCCGAGATCATCGGGACGTCGTACCCGTCCTTCGTCCCGTCCGCGTCCATGGAGTTCAGCAGGATCTCCCCCGCCCCCAGCTCCGCCGCCCGGTGCGCCCACTCCACCGCGTCGATGCCGGTGCCCCGGCGCCCGCCGTGCGTGGTCACCTCGAAGGAGCCGGACTCGGTACGCCGCGCGTCGACCGACAGGACGAGCACCTGACGCCCGAACCGCTCCGCGATCTCGCGGATCAGTTCGGGGCGCTCGATCGCCGCCGTATTGACGCCCACCTTGTCCGCCCCGGCCCGCAGCAGCTTGTCCACGTCGTCCGCCGAGCGGACCCCGCCGCCCACCGTCAGCGGGATGAAGACCTGCTCGGCGGTGCGCCGCACCACGTCGTACGTCGTCTCGCGGTTGCCCGAGGACGCGGTGATGTCCAGGAACGTCAGCTCGTCCGCGCCCTCGGCGTCGTACAGCTTGGCCATCTCGACCGGGTCGCCCGCGTCGCGCAGGTTCTGGAAGTTGACACCCTTCACCACCCGGCCGTTGTCGACGTCCAGGCAGGGGATGACTCGCACCGCGAGGGTCATGCGGGGGCTCCTTCAGGGGCACCGGCGGCGCCTCGGTAAGCGTCTACTTCCACTTCGACCAGCATGCGCGGGTCGACCAGACCGGTCACGATGACCAGCGTGGCCGCCGGGCGGACGGCGTCGAAGAGCTCCTTGTGGGCCCTGCCCGCCTCGTCGATGTCCCGCGCGTGGGTCAGATACATACGGGTGCGGACCACGGACTCGACCCCGAGCCCGAACTCCGCGAGCGCGGCGAGGGCGTTCGAGAAGGCCACCTTGGCCTGCTCGTACGGGTCGCCCTCGCCGTACAGCACCGTGCCCCTGAACGGCGTGGTGCCGGCGACGTGCACATGGTCGCCCGCGGCGACGGCGCGCGCGAAGCCGATCGAGTCCTCCCAGGGACTGGGAACGTCGCTCTGTACACGCCGTACGTCGCTCATCGGGACACAGCCTCCAGGGCTTCTTCGAGGGTGAACGCCTTCGCGTACAGGGCCTTGCCCACGATGGCGCCCTCCACACCCTGCCCCACGAGCCCCGCGATCGCCCGCAGGTCGTCGAGCGAGGAGACGCCGCCCGAGGCCACCACCGGCTTGTCGGTGGCCGCGCAGACGTTGCGCAGCAGCTCCAGGTTGGGGCCCTGGAGGGTGCCGTCCTTGGCGATGTCGGTCACCACGTACCGCGCGCAGCCCTCGGAGTCGAGGCGCGCCAGCGTCTCGTAGAGGTCGCCGCCGTCGCGGGTCCAGCCGCGGCCGCGCAGCGTCGTGCCGCGTACGTCCAGACCGACCGCGATCTTGTCGCCGTACTCGGCGATGACCTTGGCGACCCACTCCGGGGTCTCCAGGGCCGCGGTGCCCAGGTTGACGCGGCGGCAGCCGGTGGCGAGCGCGGCCTCCAGGGAGGCGTCGTCGCGGATGCCGCCGGACAGCTCGACCTTGATGTCCATCGCGCCCGCGACCTCGGCGATCAGCGCGCGGTTGTCGCCGGTGCCGAAAGCCGCGTCCAGGTCCACCAGGTGCAGCCACTCGGCGCCGGAGGCCTGCCAGGCGAGCGCCGCCTGGAGCGGGGAGCCGTAGGAGGTCTCCGAGCCGGACTCGCCGTGGACGAGGCGGACGGCCTGGCCGTCGCGGACGTCGACGGCGGGCAGGAGTTCGAGCTTCGGGGACGACGGTGCCATCACAGGGTTCCGATCCAGTTGGTCAGCAGCTGGGCGCCGGCGTCGCCGGACTTCTCGGGGTGGAACTGGGTCGCCCACAGCGCGCCGTTCTCCACCGCGGCCACGAACGGCTCGCCGTGGGTGGCCCAGGTGACCCGGGGGGAGCGGATCTTGGGGTTGGTGACCTCCAGGCTCCAGTCGTGCACGGCGTACGAGTGCACGAAGTAGAACCGGGCCTCGGCGTCCAGGCCCGCGAACAGCTCGCTGTCCTCGGGGGCCTTGACCGTGTTCCAGCCCATGTGCGGGACGATCGGCGCCTTGAGCGGGCCGACCGTGCCGGGCCACTCGTCCAGGCCCTCGGTCTCCACGCCGTGCTCGATGCCCCGGGCGAACAGGATCTGCATACCGACGCAGATGCCCATCACCGGGCGGCCGCCCGACAGGCGCCGGCCCACGATCCAGTCGCCGCGCGCCCCGCGCAGCCCCTGCATACAGGCGGAGAAGGCGCCGACGCCGGGGACGAGCAGCCCGTCGGCGTTCATGGCCGTGTCGTAGTCACGGGTGATCTCGACGTCCGCGCCGACGTGGGCGAGGGCGCGCTCGGCGGAGCGCACGTTGCCGAAGCCGTAGTCGAAGACCACGACCTTCTTGCGGGAGGGGGTGCTCAACTCCACACCTCCAGCCGGAGGACGCCCGCGGCCAGGCAGAGCGCCGAGCTGATCGCCAGGAGCGTGATCAGGCTCTTGGACATGTCCTGCTTGACGAAGGAGTAGACACCGCCCGCGAGGAAGAGCCCGAGGACGATGAGGATGGAGTTGAGGCCGGTCACAGCGCGCCCTTGGTCGAAGGAAGGATGCCCGCGGCACGCGGGTCGTGCTCGGATGCGTAGCGCAGCGCCCGCGCCAGCGCCTTGAACTGGCACTCCACGATGTGGTGCGCGTTGCGCCCGTACGGGACGTGGACGTGCAGGGCGATCTGCGCCTGCGCCACGAAGGACTCCAGGATGTGCCGGGTCATCGTGGTGTCGTACTCGCCGATCATCGGCGCCATGTTCTCGGGCTCCGTGTGTACGAGGTACGGGCGGCCGGAGAGGTCCACGGTCACCTGCGCGAGGGACTCGTCGAGGGGGACCGTGCAGTTGCCGAAGCGGTAGATGCCGACCTTGTCGCCGAGCGCCTGCTTGAAGGCGGCGCCGAGCGCGAGGGCGGTGTCCTCGATGGTGTGGTGCGAGTCGATGTGCAGGTCGCCGTCCGTCTTGACCGTGAGGTCGAAGAGGCCGTGGCGGCCGAGCTGGTCGAGCATGTGGTCGTAGAAGCCGACTCCCGTCGACACGTCGACCTTTCCGGTCCCGTCGAGGTCGATCTCGACGAGGACGGACGTCTCCTTGGTGGTGCGTTCGACACGGCCGACGCGGCTCATGCTCTCTGCTCCTTCTTGAGTTGACGGACCGCGTCCAGGAACGCGTCGTTCTCGGTCGGGGTGCCGGCGGTGACGCGCAGCCACCCGGGCACCCCGTTGTCACGGACCAGGACCCCCTGGTCGAGGATCTGCTGCCAGGCGGTGTGCGAGTCCTCGAAGCGGCCGAACTGGACGAAGTTGGCGTCCGACTCGGTCACCTCGTACCCGGCCGCCCGCAACTCGGTGACCAGCCGGTCCCGCTCCCGCTTGAGCTGCTCGACGTAGCCGAGCAGCGTGTCGGTGTGCTCCAGGGCCGCCAGCGCGGTCGCCTGGGTGACGGCGGAGAGGTGGTACGGCAGCCGGACGAGCTGGACCGCGTCGACCACCGCCGGGTGCGCGGCGAGGTAGCCGAGGCGCAGCCCGGCCGCGCCGAAGGCCTTGGACATGGTCCGCGAGACGACCAGGTGGGGGCGGCCCTCGATGAGCGGCAGCAGCGACTCGCGGTGGCTGAACTCGACGTACGCCTCGTCGACGACGACCAGGGACGGCTTGGCGGCCTGCGCGGCCTCGTGGAGCGCGAGAACCGTTTCGGCGTCGACCGCCGTGCCGGTGGGGTTGTTGGGCGAGGTGATGAAGACGACGTCCGGGGCGTTCTCCGCGATGGCCTTCTGGGCGGCCTCCACGTCGATCGTGAAGTCCTCGCCCCGCGGCCCGGAGATCCAGCCGGTGCCGGTGCCGCGCGCGATGAGGCCGTGCATCGAGTACGAGGGCTCGAAGCCGATGGCGGTGCGGCCGGGGCCGCCGAAGGTCTGCAGCAGCTGCTGGATGACCTCGTTGGAGCCGTTGGCCGCCCACACGTTCTCGACGCCGACGGTGTGCCCGCCGGTGCGGGTGAGGTAGCGGGCGAGCTCGGTGCGCAGCTCCACCGCGTCCCGGTCGGGGTAGCGGTTGAGCCCGCGCGCGGCCTGCGCCACGCGCTCCGCGATCCGCGCGACCAGCGGCTCGGGCAGCGGGTACGGGTTCTCGTTGGTGTTGAGCTGGACGGGCACGTCCAGCTGGGGCGCCCCGTAGGGGGACTTGCCGCGCAGCTCGTCGCGTACGGGCAGGTCGTCGATACCGATGTCGTACGCGCTCACTGGCCCGGCACCTTCCATCCGAACCTCGCCTTGAGGGCCGCCCCGTGCGCCGGCAGGTCCTCGGCCTCCGCGAGCGTGACCACGTGGTGGGCGACCTCGGCCAGGGCGTCCCGGCTGTAGTCGACGATGTGGATGCCCTTGAGGAAGGACTGGACCGACAGGCCCGAGGAGTGGCAGGCGCAGCCGCCGGTGGGCAGCACGTGGTTGGAGCCCGCGCAGTAGTCGCCGAGCGAGACCGGGGCCCACGGGCCGACGAAGATCGCGCCCGCGTTGCGGACCCGGCCGGCCACGGCGGCGGCGTCGGCGGTCTGGATCTCCAGGTGCTCGGCGCCGTACGCGTCGACCACCTTGAGGCCCTGCTCCAGGCCGTCGACCAGGACGATCGCGGACTGCCTGCCCGCGAGGGCCGGCTTGATCCGGTCCTCGACGTGCTTGGTGGCCGCGATCTGCGGCTCCAGCTCGCGCTCGACCGCGTCGGCGAGCGCCGCGCAGTCGGTGACCAGGACGGCGGCCGCCATCGGGTCGTGCTCGGCCTGGCTGATCAGGTCGGCGGCGACGTGCGCCGGGTCGGCGGTCTCGTCCGCGAGCACGGCGATCTCGGTCGGTCCGGCCTCGGTGTCGATGCCGATGCGGCCGGTGAAGTAGCGCTTGGCGGCGGCGACCCAGATGTTGCCGGGGCCGGTCACCATGTTCGCGGGCGCACACTCCTCGGTGCCGTACGCGAACATCGCGACGGCCTGGGCGCCGCCCGCCGCGTACACCTCGTCGACGCCGAGCAGCGCACACGCGGCGAGGATCGTCGGGTGCGGCAGTCCGCCGGCTGTGTCTCCTTCAAAGCGGGGCTTCTGCGGCGGGGAGGCCAGCGCGATGGACTCGACGCCCGCCTCCTGGGCCGGGACCACGTTCATGACCACGGACGACGGGTACACCGACCGGCCGCCCGGCGCGTACAGCCCGACGCGCTCGACCGGTACCCACTTCTCGGTGACGGTGCCGCCGGGCACCACCTGGGTGGTGTGCTCGCCGCGGCGCTGGGCGCGGTGGACGATCCTGGCGCGCCGGATGGACTCCTCAAGCGCCGCCTTGACCTGCGGGTCGAGCGTCTCCAGGGCCTCGGCGAGCGCCTCGGCGGGCACCCGGATCCGCTCCAGGGTCACTCCGTCGAACTTCTCCGCGTACTCGATCAGCGCCGCCGTGCCGCGATGATGCACGTCCTCGCAGATGGGCCGCACCTTCTCCAGGGCGGCTTCCACGTCGAACTCGGCACGGGGCAGCAGGTCGCGCAGGGCGCCCCCCTCGGGGAGGGCGTTGCCGCGCAGATCGATTCGAGAGATCACGGAACCAATTCTCTCAGACCGCATCGCGCCACCGATCGCCCGTATCACTGGCTGATACGTATCCCGGCCGCCCCGCGCCCCGGCCGTGACCACTAGCGTTCACTCCGTTACACACGCATGTACATCCGCACGCGACCGCACACGACCGCGCGGGCGGGCAGGGGACGAGGGGGACGGCAGTGACCGAGGCGCCGGATGCCGATGTGGCCCCGGACTGGTTCAGTCCGGTGGAGCTGGGGATGTGGGAGGCCTTCCGCAACGGCGGCACCTACGACCTGCGCACCCGCAACCGGGTGCGGGACGACCCGTTCTCGGGGCGCGTCTGGGGGCCCGAGCGCCATGTGAAAGCCCGGGCGGTGGCACTGCTGCTGCTCCACGGGCCGCCCTCGCTGCCCGGCCGGGTCGCGGCCCTGAAGCTGAACGGCGTGCAGATCGTCGGGGCGCTCAATCTGTCCGGCGGCACGGTCACGCCGTACGTGGAGCTGAACAACTGCCGGTTCGAGAACGAGGTGCTGATGCCCGAGTGCCGGGTCACCACCGTGCGGATGGTGAACTGCGCGATCCCGCGGATCGAGGCGGCCCGGCTGCAGACCGAGGGCGATCTGCATCTGCCGCGCTGCCGGATCGCCCGCGGCATCCGGCTCACCGACGCCCACATCGGCACCGATCTGCTGCTCAACGAGGCCGTGATCCGCGCCGACCGCAAGGGCCGCTCGATCGCGGCCGACGGCCTCTCGGTCGCCCAGGACCTCCAGGCCGAGCTGATCGAGTCGTACGGGGAGGTGAGCCTGCGCGCGGCGAAGGTCGGGGTGACGCTGAGCCTGCGCGGCAGCCGGCTGGTGAACCCGGAGGGGCGGCGCGCGCTGAACGCGCCGCAGCTGACCGTGGAGCGGACGCTCTATATGACGGCGGCGGCCGTCTCGCCCGGCGCCACCGAGACCACCACTCCGCCGTACGGGACGAACTACACGGGCACACCTGCCCGGGGCACCCGTGTCCAGCCGTTCGTCTGCGAGGGCGGGCTGCGTCTGGACGACGGCCGGTTCGGGGACGCCGTGGACTTCCAGAGTGCGCGCTTCGTGATGCGGGACTACCAGGAGCTGTCGCTGCGCCGGGTGCAGACGCCGGAGCTGCGCTTCCTCGGGGAGCGGCCGGAGCGGGGCCGGGTGGTGCTCTCGGGCGCCCGGGTCGTGAACCTCGTCGACATGTCGACGAGCTGGCCGGGGCCCGGCGGGCTCGCGATGGGCGGCTTCAGCTACGACAACCTGATCCCGCGCGGACTGTTCCCGCTGGCCAGACGGCTGGAGTGGGTGGCGGCGGCGACTCCGGAGTACGCGCCGGAGCCCTACGAGCGCCTCGCCACCGTGCTGCGCAACAGCGGCGAGGACGCGGACGCGCGCGAGGTGCTGCTCGCCAAACAGCGCCGGCGCCGCGAGACCCTGCCGCTGGCCGGGAAGCTGTGGGGCGTGCTCCAGGACCTGACCGTGGCGTACGGCTACCGGCCGGGCCGGGCGGCGCTGTGGATGGCGGTGCTGTGGGCGATGGGCGCGCTGGCGTTCTCGCACTACGACCCGACGCCGATCAAGGCGGACGAGCACCCGGACTGGAACGCCTCGCTGTACGCCCTCGATCTGCTCGTACCGGTGATCAACCTGGGGCAGGACGGCTACTGGCAGCTGCACGGCAGCTGGCAGTGGGTCTCGGCGGTGCTCATCGTGCTCGGCTGGATCCTGGCCACCACCGTGGCGGCGGGCGCCTCGCGCCTGCTGCGGCGTGGCTGAAATTTGCCGGTCCTTGACCCGCGCCCGTACAACCGTCACGGCCGCCACAGACTCTTCACCGCACACCACTGGCGGAGCTCCGACCTGCGGTTTTGAATGGTTCGCACCATGTCATTCGTACGCGCCCTGCTCCGTGCCGTCCGCGCGGTCAGGCACACCCCGCACCTCGCCGCCGACCTCCCGGCCGACGAGGATCTGTTCCTCGACGCACCCGACGGCCGGCTCGGCCCCGCGCTCGTGTCCGCCGCCCGGGGCGAGTACAGAGCGGCGGCCGAACTCCTCGCCGTCACCCGCGAGTCGGCCGAGTGGGAGAACCGCGACCGCTACACCATGCGGCTCGCGGCCTTCGCGGTCAGCCGCCCGGACTGGCTCGCCGACTGGCTGGCCGCCGCGCCCCGGGACCCGGACGCCCTGCTGGTCAAGGCGGAGCTGGCGATCGTACGGGCGTGGGGCTCACCGGCCCGCGCCGAGCTGCTGCGCGAGGTCGCGCCGCTGATCGACGCGGCGGCCTCGGCCGAGCCCGCGGACCCGGTGCCGTGGCGCATCGCGCTCGACCACGCGCGCGGCACCCATGCGCCGCACACGGTCTTCGAGTCGCTGTGGGGGGAGGCGGTCGGCCGCTCCTCGCACCACTACGGCTGCCATGTGGCCGCGCTCCAGTACCTCTCGGCGCAGTGGTACGGCTCGCACCGGGAGTGCTTCGGCTTCGCCGAGGAGGCCGCGGCGGACGCGCTGCCCGGCTCGCTCGTCCAGGCGCTGCCGGTACGGGCGGCGTTCGCCTGCCTGGCCGCCGACGCGAGCGGGGCGCCGACCGGCCGCCAGAGCCCGCAGGAGCTGTTCCGCGACCGGATCGACGCGGCGGCGGACCTCGCCATCACGCTCTCCGCCGCGTACGAGCCGGGCGACCCGTGGCCCGCCGAGGTGCGCAATCTGCTCACCTACGTCCTGGTCGTACGGGAGCGCTGGGAGGAAGCCCTGGAGCAGTTCCGCCGCATCGGCCCCTACGCCACGGCCTTCCCGTGGGCGCGGCTCGACGACGACCCGCTGGGCCGGTTCACCGAGCTGCGCGACGGGGTGCGCAGGCAGGTGGCGGCGAGGACGCCGCCGGCGCGCGAACGCGGCCCGGCAGGGGCTGCGGCCGGATCCGTCGGCGCCCCCGGGCAGCCCCCGGCGAAGGCGCCGGGCCGGGCCGCCGGGCTCCCCGGCGCGGGCGCCCTCGGGAAGCCCGGACGCAGCCGGTCCGGCGACCATTACGCTTGAGCGTTGTGACCACCGCTCGCCTGCCCCTCTTCCCGCTCAACTCGGTCCTGTTCCCCGGCCTCGTCCTGCCGCTGAACGTGTTCGAGGAGCGCTATCGCGCCATGATGCGCGATCTGCTGAAGTCCGGCCCGGACTCCGGCGCCGACTCCGACGACGAGCCGCGCCGGTTCGCCGTGGTCGCGATCCGCGACGGCCGCGAGGTCGCGCCGACCGGCCCCGGACTGCCCGACCAGACGGCGATCCCGGAGAAGGGCCCGGCGGCCGGGTTCGGCCCCGACCCGATCCAGGCGTTCCACCAGGTCGGGTGCATCGCGGACGCGGCGACGATCCGGGAGCGCGCGGACGGCAGCTTCGAGGTCCTGGCAACGGGCACCACGCGCGTGAAGCTCCTTTCGGTGGACGCGAGCGGCCCGTACCTCACGGCAGAGCTGGAAGAGCTGCCCGAGGAGCCGGGCGAGGAGGCCGGGGCGCTGGCGGAGGGCGTGCTGCGGGCGTTCCGGGCGTACCAGAAGCGGCTGGCGGGCGCGCGCGAGCGATCCGTCACCGGCTCGGCCGAGCTGCCCGACGAGCCGTCGGTGGTGTCGTACCTGGTGGCGGCGGCCGCGGTGCTTGACGTTCCGGCGAAGCAGCGCCTGCTCCAGGCGCCGGACACGGCGACGCGGCTGCGCGAGGAGCTGAAGCTGCTGCGAGCGGAGACGGCGGTGATCCGTCATTTGCCCTCTCTCCCTGCGGTGGACCTGACCCGCTCCCCCACGAGCCCCAACTGACGTAAGGACGCAGGCGAGTTGGCGAAGAAGAAGGCGTCCGGGGGCACCCCGGCGACGGTGGCGCTGACGGCGGCGGGCACGGAGTTCACGGTGCACGCGTACGAGCACGACCCCGCGTCCGCGTCGTACGGGGAGGAGGCCGCCCGGGCCCTCGGCGTGTCCCCCGACCGCGTCTTCAAGACGCTGGTGGCGGACGTCGACGGCGAGCTGACCGTGGCGGTGGTCCCGGTGGCGGGCTCCCTCGACCTGAAGGCCCTGGCGGCGGCGGTCGGGGGCAAGCGGGCGGCGATGGCGGACCCCGCGGCGGCGGAGCGGACCACGGGCTACGTCCGGGGCGGCATCTCCCCGCTGGGCCAGCGCCGCCGTCTGCGCACGGTCCTGGACGCGTCGGCGTCCTCGCACGCCACGATCTGCGTCTCGGCCGGGCGCCGGGGCCTGGAGGTCGAGCTGGCGCCCGGGGATCTGATGGCGCTGACGGGGGCGGTGCTGGCGGCGGTGGCGCGGGGGTAGTTCTTCGGTTGTGTCCGGTAACCCCCCTGGACACTTCGCTCATGGGCGAGCAAGTTGCCCCCATGTCGAAACGAACGCGAAAGCGGAAGTGGCGCATCAAAAAGGGCCGAGCGAACCATGGGCGACGCCCGGCGTAGCTACCTGGGGCTGCGCCCCTTTTTGGCCCGGCGTTTCTCTGCGGACCGGTGGGGGTTGGCCGCGCAGTTCCCCGCGCCCCTTTTTGGCCCGGCGTTTGTCTGCGGGCCGGTGGGGGGCTGATCGCGCAGTTCCCCGCGCACCTTTTTGGCCCGGCGTTTGTCTGCGGGCCGGTGGGGGGCTGATCGCGCAGTTCCCCGCGCCCCTGAGGGGATGGGGTGCGGCCACAGTGTGAGGCGTCGGCGGCGGGAAATTCAGCCCCTGCAGCGTGCGAGGAGTGGGGCCGGGCAAATCCAGCCCCTCCAGCATGCGAGGAGCGGGGCCGGGGCCAATCAGCCCCTCCGGCGTGCAAGGAGCGGGGCCCGGCCAAATCCAGCCCCTCCGGCGTTTGAGGAGCGGGGTCCGGGGCGGAGCCCCGGAAGCGGGGGCGGGGTCGCAGACCCGGCGGACGTACCGGGGTCGCAGACCCGGCGGACGTACCGGGGTCGCAGACCCGGCGGACGTACCGGGGTCGCAGACCCAGCGGAGGTACCGGGGTCGCAGGCCCGGCGGGGGTGCCGGGGGCAAAGCCCCCGTAGCGGGGTGCAGGGGCCGCAGGCCCCGCAACGGGGTCCGGGGGCGCAGCCCCCGGGCGGGCCCCCA
>NZ_JBHWUR010000106.1:0-26046 GCF_042737755.1 Streptomyces sp. NPDC059994 | reverse complement strand
GTCCCGAGCCGGTCCTCGCAGGCGAACACATCACCGGCGACCACCGAGGTCAGCAGGGGCAGCGCCCAGCTACCGCAGAACCCGAGCGTCACCAGCGGTCCGGCCCACCCGGTCGCGTGCATCCAGCGGCCGAAGAGCGTGTCCGTGGGGAGCGTGCTCTGCTGGGCCACCAGGGCGACGAAGGCACCCGGCACGAGCCAGCAGGCGAGCACCAGCAGGCGGATACGCCACTGGGAGACGAGCTTGACCAGCTCGAAGCGGTATGCGCGCACCACCGGGACGCGGTGGGCGGCGGAAGCGTGGGGGGCGGCGACGGCCGTGGTCATCGTCCGGCCTCCTGCGGCTCGATCTGCCGCTGTCGCGCGATCGGCTTCTCGGTGAGCGGCTCGGTGAGGGAGAGAAAGGCGGTTTCGAGCGGCGAGGCCACCGGGGCGAGCTCGCGCAGCGCGATGTCCGCGTGGACGAGCCGCCTCACCAACTCGTCGAGGGCAGGCACCAGGGCGCGCACGACGAGCACGCCGGAGTCGCGTCGCCCCTCGGCGTCGTCGACGGTCCGGATCCCGTCCGTCTCGTCCGCCAGCCGCCGGGCAGCCGACGGGTCGGAGGTGATGAGCCGGTAGTCGAGTTCACGGTTCTCGGCGGCGAGCTTGCCGAGCGGGCCGGAGAAGACGACCCGTCCGGTGGCGAGGACCGTGACCTCGGAGCACAGCGCTTCGACGTCGTCCATGCGGTGGCTGGAGAGCACGACGCCGGTTCCGTCGGCGGCGAGCCGGGTCAGGACACCGTGCACGTGTCTCTTTCCTGCCGGGTCGAGGCCGTTGGCCGGTTCGTCGAGGACGAGCAGCCGGGGCTTGGTGAGCAGGGCGGCGCCGAGCCCGAGCCGCTGGCGCATACCGAGCGAGAAGCCGCGGGCCCGGTCGTCGGCGACATCGGTGAGCCCGACCTCGTCGAGCACGTCGTCGATCCCCGCCGTCCGCGCGTCGTGGCCGCGCAGGGCTGCCAGGGCGGCGAGGTTCTGCCGGGCGGTGAGCGAGGGGTAGAGGCCGGGTCCGTCCACGAAGCCGGCGACCCCGCCGGGAGCGGCGAGCTCGCGCCCGACCGGCGTCCCCAGGATCTCCAGTCGGCCACTGTCGGCGACGGCCAGTCCCAGCAGAAGCCCGAGCAAGGTCGTCTTGCCCGCGCCGTTCGGTCCGACCAGGCCATGGATCTGCCCCTGCGCCACCTCCAGATCGACGCCGTCGAGTGCGATGACGTCGCCGAAACACTTGGTGATCCCACGGGCCTGCAGCGCCGGCGGTGTGTCCATGAGCCCCTTCTTCCAGAAGAACCCCCAACAGAACATAGAGACGCCTCAAGACGCGGGCAGGGTAGGCCAGTTGAAGCCACAAGGAACGGAAGGAGACCGGCACCTGACGCGCCGACAGCGAACGGGATCCAGAGCCGGAGATCCCGCGGAACGCCAGCCCGCGGCCGGAACGGCCACGGGCTGTCGGTCTGTGCACGCGGGTCATGCAGGGGACCCGCACGGGAGGTACGGAGGTCAGTGGACGGTCACGTCGAACACCGGCGAAGCCGTGTTCCCGCTCAGGATGCGCAGGTCGTTCTTGCCCTTCAGGCCCAGCTTTACGCCGAGCGAGTAGGTGCCCCTGGAGCTGAGCTGCGTCACGGCGGGCAGGCTGACCCACTTCTTGCCCTGCTTCTGCTGGAGGGCCATCTTGCTGCCCGCCTTCAGGCCGGTCGCGGTGCCGGTGACCCGGAACAGCTGCCATGCCTTCACCGAGGTTGCCGACGGCTTGGCGGTGATGCCGGCCTCGGCGGCGGTCGCCCGCGCGACGGAGCTACCGGGCGCCGGGGTGGCGGCCGAGGCAACGGTTCCCGCGAGAACGACGGACGCCGCGCTGATGACGCCCACGGCGGCGAAACGCAGGAAGTGCCGCTTGGTGATGGCCATGAAAACCCCTCTCAGTCGAAAAGCCCCAGATCTCACGCGTCAGTGAGTTGATACTGTTTGCTCGCTTCTTGCCTGAGAAGATGCCCCTCGCCCCGAACGCGTTGCCCGGCCTTTGTCACCGCCCTGCAACAGCCGCCACTGGCTTCCCGGCCGACCGCGACGCCGCCCCCGATCCATCGCTAGTCGTCGATGTCGCGGGGGCGTGGGCGGGCGGCGGCACTGCGCTGATACCAGGCTCGGATCGTGTCCGCGAACCAGTACGGGGCGCCGCCTTCGACCACGTCCGGCGGCGGGAGCAGGCCGTGCTTGCGGTACGAACGCAGGGTCTGGGACCGCACGCCCAACAGCAGCGCGATTTCCTTGTACGACCACAGTTCCCGGCCGGTCCGCGACGGTACGGCAGCAGCCGAGGAGCGAGGGGTGTCTTCCGCAGGAGGCACGGGTGCAAGCGCTCGGCCTTCCCCCTCCGTGCCGGTCTCCGACTCCCGGTCCAGGGCATCCCGCAATCCCGCCTCCGTGTCCAGGATGTCGTCGAGGTTCGCCACCGCGGCATCATGGCGGGACTGGAGCAGCACCTCGTGGAGACCGGCCTCCACGTCCAGGACGTCGTCGAGCCCCTCGGTCAGGGCGCGCCCGTACCGGTCGAGGCGGTCGCCCAGCTGCTCGGCCGGGCGGTCGCCCGGGTGAGGCTGCGGCTCGGGAGTCACTGCGGCCCCTCCCGTTCCTTGAGACGGGCGGCTGCGGCACGGCGGGCCTTCGCCAGGTTGGCGCGTACCGTCTCGGACGGCAGGCCGATTTCCGCGGCGATGTCACCCGGCTTGTACCCGGCCAGCGTCCAGGCCAGGACCTGTCGCTGACGGAACGGCAGACTCCGCAGCACCGGCAGCAGGTCGTAGCGGCCCTCCCACTCGGCAATGGCGTCCGGGCGGACGAGCAGCGCGTTGGGCTCGGGGACCTGGTCGACCGGGTCCTCCTCGACCGACGCGACCCATCGCACCAGGGCACGCGAGGCGACCCTGTACGCCCAGGCCCGTGGCCTGTCCAGGTCGTTCCACCGGCGGTACGCCTTGATCATCGTGTCCTGGGCGACATCGGCGGCGACGTGGAACGGGGCACCCTGGTTGACCAGGAAAGCGACGAGTTGACGGATCGTATCGCGATAGAAGGCGGAGAACTGCTCGTCGACTTCGACGCGTTCGCCCCGGCTCTCGTCGTCCGGGCCGGTGCGGGCGGCGGAGCCCGTGGCGGGGCGGTGAGAACCATGGGACGGGTCCGGGCCGATCATGCCGCCGAGTCCGTCCGTTGGACCCGCGCGAGGGTGACCGTCATCCGTACGTGACGTCCGTCGGCGTGCCGGTCGTCGAGTTCCAGCCGGTAGCGGCTGTCGTCCTGTTCCCGCCGTAAGCGCCGGCGCAGCCACAGGCCCAGCGCGGCGCAGGTTTTCGCGGCGATGATCGAGACGATGGCGGTGACCGCCGTGCCCGCATCCATGAACGCCCTTTCGTACGGTCGCGGCCCCGGAACCGGGAAGCCCGTCACTCCGTAAGAGCCCGGAGAGGGGAGGAACGTGAACTCGCGGGCCGGATTCGCCACGACCGGGTGACGCGGAGGGGATGGTGCCCACGCCTCGCGGACACCCCCGCTCTTCGCCCACGGGGTGTACACGGCATCGCTTCCGTACAGCTGCCGGGTGAAGGCGGAAGCATAGGTCTGCCGGTCGGACAGGGCGGGAGCGCCCCGTCCAGGAAGGGACAGTTGGCGTGAAACCGGCTCTCCGGGGTAACCGGCGCGCATGGCGAAGTGGCACCTTCGAGGGCGAAATGGCAACGGCAGCACCGGTGGGGACGCGCGGGAGGCAGGCCCGCCGCCGGAGGTGCAGCGGGCGGCGCCGGATACTCCGACAGAGCTGCCGAGGCGAGCATGGGGCGCGGTACTCAAAGGCAGCCTGCGGGAGTTCAGGGACGACGAGCTGAGCGACCGCGCGGCGGCGCTCACGTACTACGGCGTGCTGTCGCTGTTTCCCGCGCTGCTTGTGCTGGTGTCGCTCCTGGGCATGACCGGTCAGTCGACCACCGACAAGGTCCTGCACAACGTCCAGCGGTTCGCGCCCGGATCGGCCCGGGACATCATCACCGACGCGGTGCGGCAACTACAGGACAGCGCGGGCCTCGGCTCGGTGATGGCGATCGTCGGCCTGGTCCTGGCCGTGTGGTCGGCGTCCGGCTACGTCGCGGCGTTCATCCGCGCGGCCAACGCGGTCTATGAGATGCCCGAAGGCCGGCCGGTCTGGAAGCTCCTTCCCGTACGGATCGGACTCACCGTGGTCCTGATGGTCCTGGCGGTGATCAGCGCACTGATCGTGGTCTTCACCGGCGGCCTCGCCCGCCAGGCAGGCACCGCACTCGGCATCGGAAGCGCCGGCTTGACGGTGTGGTCGATCGCCAAATGGCCCGTCCTGGCTGCCCTGGTCACCCTCATGATCGCGCTCCTGTACTGGGCGTGCCCGAACGCGAAGGTCAAGGGCCTCAAATGGATCACCCCGGGCAGTTTCCTGGCCCTGCTGATCTGGATGGTCGCCTCCGGTGCGTTCGCGTTCTACGTCGCCAACTTCGCGTCCTACAACAAGACCTACGGCGCGATGGCCGGCATCATCGTCTTCCTGGTGTGGCTCTGGATCACCAACCTGGCCATCCTGCTGGGCCTGGAGTTCGACGCGGAGATCGTGCGCCAGCGAGCGATCGCCGGCGGCCTGCCACCGGACGAGGAGCCCTACGCGGCGCCGCGTGACACCAGGAAGTGGGACGAGGAGGACCGGCGCCGTCTGGGCGAGGTCTGACCGCAACGCCTGCCCGATCGCGGTGGGCGGTCTCGATACCACCCGGAGGTCAGCCCTCTTGCCGTGGTCGTCGCGGACCGCCCGCGAGAGGGACACCGGTGCGCCGGGCCTGCTCGGCGGACGCCGTGGAGCCGCTGCTGCGGGCGGCCTCCTGGGGAATCCGCGCGGGCTGCACCGGCTGGTCGGGCGGCGGGACGTATCCGGGCAGGCGCAAGGTGCCCCAGACGTAGGGATCGGCCTGGGCGCTGCCGAAGAGGGACCAGGCCAGACGCGTCTGACCGGTCCGGTCCCGGTGTGCGGGTCCTTGGCCTGGTACTTGCCGCACTTCTCCCCCGCGGGCCCCGGGAAACCGCCGTTCGTGGCGAGCAGTCGGCGGTCTTGCCGAACGTGACCGCGGTCATCGCTCGCAGCGAGCGCTCGGGCAGCGCGAGCGCGGAGCGGGGGAAGCGCAGAAAGTGGTGGTCGACACCGTGGTCGAAGGCGAGCGCGTACGGGACAGACGTGTCGTAGAGGGCGAACTCCCGCCACTGGCAGCCCGTCCGGTTCTGACAGAAGATCGCGTTCACGACCTCCCTCAGGTCGCAGGAGCCCGGGTCGCCCGTCGCCGACCGCGCCACCCGGTCCTGCTTCCAGGCCGTGATCACCGGCTCGATCAACGCCCACTGCCCGTCCGATAAATCACTGAGGTACGGCTCTCTCTTCCCGCCCCGCATCTCAGTATGGACATGCTCACCAGACGGCCTCGTACGGCGACCAGTACCACGATCGAGCGATCACGAACCAAGGAAGACCCGACTCAACGCACACTCACACCACGCCACCGGGCACGCTTGGCATCGTCCTTTGGGCGTTGCGGGCTGAAAGGCGCGCCGGTCAGGCGACCGTCTGGCGCTGAGGCGTCTTCCGCGTCTTCACCCCGCCGACGATGAGCGCCAGCCCCATGGCGACGATGCCGAGGTAAGCGGTGGACGGAAGGTCGACGACCTTGTGCAGCCAGCCCCACTCCGTGCCGAAGAAGGTTTGCGAGGCGAAGCTGACAAGCCCCTGGGCTCCTGCGACGTAGCCGATGCTTTCGACGGTGTATCCGATGGTTGTTCGCACGGATCAACCCTCTCGCGGCGGTGCCGCAAGATCGTCCTCCACAGGGCCGAAAACGCAGTAGTCCAAAGGATGCAGTCGCGTGCGGAGAGCACCGGCAGAGCACCCCGCCGCGGCAGACGAGTGGTCGACACCGGACGGCTCGAACCTCACGCCCTCGTACGCCCAGCGCAGCTGGAGGCGCTGCCCGCCGCGGCGCGCTCATCGGCATCGGCACCGACGGACGGGCGATCGCCGTCGACATCGACGACGCGCCGCACATCCCGGTCTGCCCCGCCAACGGCGGGGGCCGCGCGACCAACCTGCGCACCATCATCGCCCAGCTCCTGCAGCAGGGCGCCCACGCCCTGATCCTCGACGCCAAGCGGGTCGCCCACCTGTGGGCGAAGGACCTGCCGACGGTGACGCACCGCGGCGACGTCGCCGGCATCCACGACGCCCTGGCCTGCCTCGCCACCGAGCGTCAGTGCCGCCTCGACCTCGACGGCGTGCCGCGCCTGATGGTCGTCCACATGGCCGACACGAGCCTGGACCCCACCGGCCAGGGACGCAAACGCTGGACCCAACGACGGAAGGCCGCACTCAACTCCTTCGACATCACCTTCGATGGCCGGCTCCAGCCCGCCGGCACACTGCCCGGGTCGGGCACGACAGAGCGCAGCACGGCCATGTCCTTCAGGGGAGCGGCGGTCCTCTCGTCATCGCCGCCCCGCAGGAGCAGTACCGCTGCCACCACGGCGATCACCAGGACAACCGCCGCGAGCGAGCGACTGGTGCGGGTGTTCTGGATCGTGAGTGACCCGAGGGCGAAGTTGCCGCGCCTCATCGTTGTCAGTGTCGTCGCCTGCCGTCACGGCCATGGGCTACGACGTTCACATCACCAGTCGCGAGAACTGGTGGGACGAAGAAGGGCCAGAGATCACCGCAGCGGAGTGGGAGGCCGCAGTGGCGGCGGACCCGGAGCTGGAGATGGTTCCGGCACCGCAGAGCCGCAGGGCGTCTTGGGTAGCCCCTCTGCCGCACCTCGAACCCCTGAGTGCCGGTCACCTCTCGTGAACGCCTCGTTGTGCCGTCCCAGGACGTGGGTGTCGGGCGACACGCTTGACTTCAAGAGGGGGAAGCCTCCCAGCCCAACCGGTCCGCGCGCGCCGTTCGCCCTCGCCTGCGCGGTCAATGAAATTTCAGCATGCTGGCAGGAAATTCCAGGGCACACTCGCTTGGTGACCAGCGGGAAGCGAAAACATCGAGAGGGGAAGCGTGGAGGATCTGCCGATGTCGGCGACGGAGCCTGAGGGTTGCGTGGTCGTGCGCGTGCTCAGTTACAACATCCGTTCCATGCGCGACGACGTCGCGGCTCTCGCCCGGGTGATCGGGGCTTGCCGGCCTGATGTGGTCTGCGTTCAGGAGGCGCCGCGGTTCTTCGGCTGGCGCAAGGCCGCCGCCCGTCTCGCCCGGACTTCGGGGCTCGTGTACGTTGCGGGCGGCGCCACCGCCTCCGGCCCCATGATCCTCACCTCGCTCCGCGCGCACGTGGTGCGCACCGAGGACGTCCTGCTGCCCCGCACCCCTGGCCTGCACCAGCGCGGCTTCGCCACCGCCATGTTGCGCTTCGGCCGGGTCCGCCTCGGTGTGCTCAGCTGTCATTTGAGCATCAACGCTCAGGAGCGCTACGAACAGGGACAACTGCTCCTTGAGCGGCTGTCCGCCATGGACGTGCCGCACGCGGTTGCCGCGGGCGACCTCAACGACCGGCCCGACGGCTATACCTTCGGCCTGCTCGCGGGCGCTCTGCAGGACGGCTGGGCGACGAAGCCGTGGGGGCGGGAGCACACCACCCGGCTGGGCGATCCGCTGCAGCGCATCGACGCCGTCTTCGCCACACAGGGGGTTCAGGTGCTGGGGTGCGGAGTACCGATGGGGCTCTCCGGCGTCTTGGAACGAGACCTGCGAGCAGCCACGGACCACCTGCCCGTGCTGGCCGCTTTGCGAGTACCCCCCCACTAGCACGGCTCCGCCTCGGACCCAGTCCTCGCACTCCCCCGCCTGTCGCTGCGAGGCACCCCGGTCCCTGCAGCCTTGAACGCGGCCTAGAACTGGGTCGCCCACTGCGCATCCACCGGACGCTGGGGCGGCCCTCGCCTGATCATGTGCTCCGACCAGGGCGCACTGACGAGGACGAAGGCCGTGAAGACAGGTCTGCTGCCCACCAGACTGCTGGCTCATGGCCGACCCCGCGCTTCCCTCGCCACCCTGCGCCCCACAGACGCGGATCGAGCTGCCGAGCGCCGCCGTCGAGCGCCTCGCCCGCCAGCTCGGCGCTCCCTCGTGGCAGCGGCCATAGCAGGCATGCTCGGCCTGCTGGCGGGGCGCCGGACGCTCCGGGACCAGGCGGCGGTGGAGCATCAGCAGTGGCTGCGCGCGCAGCGGCAGAGCGCGTACGTCGAGCTGCTCGCTGCATGGGATACCGCTGCAGAGGCCCTCCTCCGGCAAGAGGGGCTCCCGCTGGAGGTAGCGGGAGCCACGAGGGCTCTCGACGTCGCGCAGTTGAAAAGCAAATTCTCCGAGCCGCTACGGGCCCCTCTGGAGCAGGTCCGGCTCCTCGGACCGCCCAGGCCGAGGCGCTGGCCGTGAGAATGAACGTCGTTTTGGGAACCATCATCGCTGCGCTTGAGGTCACCAGGTCCGGTCTGTCCCGCTCCCCCGGCCTACTGCCTGTTCCGATGGACAGGGAAGTGTGGAAAAGGGCGCGGGACGCGCGAGTCGGGTTTTTTCAATGCGGTGGCGACCGTCGTGCGAGCCCCACCGGCCGTCACCCGGCGAGAGCCGCGAACTGGCTGAGCGAGCCCTCCAGTCTCGGGTCCGCACCCCAACCAGCACACCCAGCAACAAGATCAAGACGTCCCGGCGCCTGCGGTCTTACCTGGCGGAACGGCGTGCGTGAACGGACCAGACTGCGGCATGATCGCGGGATGCTGATCGATCACGAGGGCTGTTCGCCGACCGTGCACCCCACGGCCTTTGTCGCGCCGACCGCGACACTGAGTGGGGACGTGCGGGTGGGAGCGGGGTGTCGGGTGCTGTTCGGCGCCGTGCTCACTGCGGAGGGTGGCCCGGTGGAACTCGGCGAGGGTTGCATCGTGATGGAGAACGCGGTCCTGCGCGGGACACGCCGCGATCCACTGGTCCTGGGGCGGCAGGTCCTGGTCGGCCCCACCTCGTACCTGACCGGATGCTCGGTGGAGGACGAGGTATTCCTGGCGACCGGAAGCCGTGTGTTCAACGGCGCGCGGATCGGAACGCGCTCGGAGGTGCGCATCAACGGAATCGTACACCTGCGCACGGTACTGCCCGCCGACTCGATGGTGCCGATCGGCTGGGTAGCCGTGGGCGACCCGGCGCGGATTCTTCCGCCCCAGGATCACGAGGCTATCTGGGCTGTGCAGAAAGAACTGGACTTCCCGGGCTACGTCTTCGGCCTGGACCGGCCAGCTGACGGCGAAAGCCTCATGCCGGGTATCTCGGAGCGTTTCGGTCGGGCCCTTGGCCGTCATCGAAACGACCGTCAGATCTGAGCCACCCGCCCTGTGGCGGCCTCGATCTGCTCACCGACGGCGTGAATCCCGTTCGGCGGCCGAAGTGATGACGGCGGACGTACAACGGAGACCGGTGCCCGTGATCTCAGTGTTGTCCACGAGCCGAACTCAGCCCGGCTCCTCACGGAAGTCTCGTTCGCGACAGAGGCAGAACCGCCGGCAGAGAGGGCCCTGGGTCCCGAGAGTGCGTAGATCCACGCTAGCCGTCGGCTCAGCTCGACTGTCGTCGCCAGGTAGAGCTCTCGGGGTCGATGCCGGCCGTCGGCGTGTTGAGTACCAGGTTCGCCAGCACCACGATCTCGGCGAAAGCCGCGAGGTGACACATCGCGCCCGTCCTCCTGGGCGACGGGATTCGCCTGTTCGACAACCTCGGTGGCGCGCCCGTACGGCTTGAGCTCCTCAACGGTCACCATCGCGCAGCGGCGGTGAACCTGCGCTACCATCCCGTCGCGATCGTGTGACGGCTCGCTGAGCCGGTGCCGCTGCGTGCTCTTGACGGCAACAGCCCTCGCGGCGTGACGTCCGGCAGGGGAGGTCAGCGGCACAGGACGTGAGCCCCGCCCAGCAGTTGTGCCCCGACGTCGCCAATAGCCAGATCGGCCCGGCCGTCACGGCCCTCGGTGGGCGGGAGCCCATCCCGTAGCGAGGGGGGGCGCCAAGATGGTGGCTATGACATGGCCGTCGACCGACCATGGCGGGCGCGGCGGTCAGACGGGCCGTCGCGGCGCGGACGGCGTACCCGCGGCCTCCGAGCTATCTGTTGGCCTCAGCGACCGATTCGATGGCGGCCTTCGCCGCTGTCGTCGCATCCCGCACCATGCTCGCGGAGTCGGGCGGGCGCGCGCCGGCGAAGCCCGTGCCACTGTCGTAGACCCTGACCACGACGTTGCCCGTACGGACCACGAGCGTCGCGTCCTTATAGTTGTGGTCGTTTGTCTTCGAGTCGGAGCTCATGGCGGTTTCCTGGTCGCCGATGCCGAACACGGGCTCAGTCTTGATGTTCCAGGCGTCAGTGCTTGTCCGGACGTTGGCGATGACGTTCGTGTAGGTGTCCTCGGCGTGCTTCTCGCCGCTGCGTGTGTCGGAGTCGTAGCGCCACAGGGCAACGGAGAGAAAGCGGAAGTGGTCGGTGTCGTCCCTGCCGCTCCAGTAACAGCGGGTGTAGTCGGCCGTGTTGCTCGTGTCGGCCGTGCCGTTCCGATCCGTCACACCAGGCACCAGCTGCTCAAGCGTCCCTTCGGTGATCGTCTTGCATGCCTCGGGCAGCTTGGCGAACTTCACGGGGCCGACATCACGGGGCTCTGTCGCGCTCGGCGAGGAGTCGGAGGGGACAGAGGACTCAGGGGAGGGAGAGTACGAGCGCGTCTGCTCCTCCTCAGGAGACTCGCCGCCCTTGCCATCCGAACCGGTCTCCCCCAGAAAGACCGCGAGTACCGCGATCGCTGAGGTTGCCAGGGCAACCCCCAGCGCGGCCACCAGCGGTGGTATGCGGCGATGGTGTGGTTCCGGCCGTGGATGGGGAATGCCGAGGGGCTCCGCACCGGCCGGTACACGGTCGCGTGCCTGGTCGGCCGCCCCCTTCGGCTGCTCTGCCACGTCGGATCCACTGGCGGCGGAAGCGGGAGAGGCCAGGACCGGGCCAGACGACTGCCCGATCTGGGTGGGTGCCTGGTGCAGTGCGGGTGCGGGTGCGGGTGCGGGTGCCGGTGCCGGTGCCGGTGCCGGTGCCGGTGCCGGTGCCGGTGCCGGTGCCGGTGCCGGTGCGTTGGGAAGTGCGGGAGGTTTGCCCGGCGCAGTGGGGGGCGGAGTGGGGGGAAGGGATGTATCAGCATGTTCCCGTACTAGCCGGGCGATCGGGTCGGGCATCCAACCGGGCTCGGTGAGTAGCAGCGTGGTGAGGGCCGTCTCTTCGCCCATGTCGCAGCGGCCTACGGTGGTCAGCCAGTTGAGCAGGGCGTCCACGGTGGGGCGCTGGTCGGGCTGTTTGGTCAGGCAGGCGGCCACCACAGGGCGCAGTTCGGGTGCGAGCGAGGCCAGGCTGGGCTGTTCATATACGGCGCGGAAGTGCAGGGCGTGCGGGGTGCCGGTGCCGAACGGGCCGACTCCAGTGGCGGTATAAGCCAACAGCGCGCCCAGGGCGAAGACGTCGCTGGCCGGTCCGACCGGCTGCCCGGTGAGCTGTTCTGGGGACATGAAGCCAGGAGTGCCTATCGTCATGCCGGTGTGGGTCAGCACGCTGTCCTCGCTCGCCACCGAGATGCCGAAGTCGATCACCCTCGGGCCGTCGGCAGCGAGAAGCACGTTGGAGGGTTTCAGGTCCCGGTGGACGACCCCGGCCGCGTGGATCGCCTCCAGGGCTTCGGCCAAACCCGCGCCCAGAGCGAGTACTGGCTGTGCCGCCCAGGGGCCGTGCCCAGAGATCGCCTCGCCCAGCGAAACACCTGGTACGTAGACGACAGCCAGCCAGGCGGGGGAGCCTTCCGGGTCGGCGTCGACCACGCCCGCGGTGAAGGCACCGTTGACCCGCCGGGCGGCGGCCACCTCGCGGGCGAAGCGGCGCCGGAAGTCGGCGTCCCCGGCCAGCTCCGGACGTACCACCTTCACCGCGACCAGACGCCCGGCGGGTGAGCGCGCCAAGTACACCTGGCCCATACCTCCGGAGCCGAGCCGTGCCACGATTCGGTAGCGCCCCGCCTGCCGAGGGTCTTGCGGCTCCAAGGTCTCCGGCGCTCCCAACCCATCCCCCGCCCCACGGCCCATGGGCCGCCGTCAAGATGCCCAACTATTCGCGACATGCCGGCTATTACTCAAAGCACCGCCCTCACAGACGACGAGGGCCTAGTGGAGTTCGTGCGGCGGGCGGGCTCGAAGCGCCCCGATGCTGCTCCCTGGAACCTGATCCCGACGGCCCACCAGGACCCCGCGCGCTCAGCGTCTCCAGGTCGTCATCGACCTGCTGGGCTCGCTCGTGATGCGCCCGGCGCCAGAAGGCAGCTCTGCCGCCATACGTCAGTGGCCATCGCCACGACCACCGAACCCGCTTCCCTCCTCACCGGAGTCCCCTCCCCCGCCGTCGCCGCATCGGACGCTTACCAGCATCGCGCTGCCTGTTCAGAGGAGCCATAGACGAAGATGACCGAACATGGCTCGAACTGTCGCGCGGCGTCGCACTGTCCAATCGGCTGATCATGGTTGTTGAGGTTGTCAGCCCGGCGGGGGTGAGCCGACCTTCGAAGGCGATCTGGAGGGCATCACCGTGGCGAGGCGCACGCCCTGACCCAGCATCACCAGGACGGGTCTGACCGGCACGGACGTCGGCATCCGCTGGCAGGTATTCTTGCGCCGCTCCGACCTGGGACACACCTTCCGCGTGATCAAAACGACGCTCGGCTGGACCCGCCCCAAACTCGGCACCCCCGAGGCCGCCGACCGCTGGACCTGGCTGATCATCGCCGCCCATACCCCACTCCGGCTCCTCCGCGCTGCCGCTGCGGACCTCCGGCGTCCCTGGGAGAAGCCCGCCGAGCCCGGCCGCCCTGCCCGGGCCCGGGCAGGGCGGCCGGGCTCGGCGGGCTTCTCCCAGGGACGCCGGAGGTCCGCAGCGGCAGCGCGGAGGAGCCGGAGTGGGGTATGGGCGGCGATGATCAGCCAGGTCCAGCGGTCGGCGGCCTCGGGGGTGCCGAGTTTGGGGCGGGTCCAGCCGAGCGTCGTTTTGATCACGCGGAAGGTGTGTCCCAGGTCGGAGCGGCGCAAGAATACCTGCCAGCGGATGCCGACGTCCGTGCCGGTCAGACCCGTCCTGGTGATGCTGGGTCAGGGCGTGCGCCTCGCCACGGTGATGCCCTCCAGATCGCCTTCGAAGGTCGGCTCACCCCCGCCGGGCTGACAACCTCAACAACCATGATCAGCCGATTGGACAGTGCGACGCCGCGCGACAGTTCGAGCCATGTTCGGTCATCTTCGTCTATGGCTCCTCTGAACAGGCAGCGCGATGCTGGTAAGCGTCCGATGCGGCGACGGCGGGGGAGGGGACTCCGGTGAGGAGGGAAGCGGGTTCGGTGGTCGTGGCGATGGCCACTGACGTATGGCGGCAGAGCTGCCTTCTGGCGCCGGGCGCATCACGAGCGAGCCCAGCAGGTCGATGACGACCTGGAGACGCTGAGCGCGCGGGGTCCTGGTGGGCCGTCGGGATCAGGTTCCAGGGAGCAGCATCGGGGCGCTTCGAGCCCGCCCGCCGCACGAACTCCACTAGGCCCTCGTCGTCTGTGAGGGCGGTGCTTTGAGTAATAGCCGGCATGTCGCGAATAGTTGGGCATCTTGACGGCGGCCCATGGGCCGTGGGGCGGGGGATGGGTTGGGAGCGCCGGAGACCTTGGAGCCGCAAGACCCTCGGCAGGCGGGGCGCTACCGAATCGTGGCACGGCTCGGCTCCGGAGGTATGGGCCAGGTGTACTTGGCGCGCTCACCCGCCGGGCGTCTGGTCGCGGTGAAGGTGGTACGTCCGGAGCTGGCCGGGGACGCCGACTTCCGGCGCCGCTTCGCCCGCGAGGTGGCCGCCGCCCGGCGGGTCAACGGTGCCTTCACCGCGGGCGTGGTCGACGCCGACCCGGAAGGCTCCCCCGCCTGGCTGGCTGTCGTCTACGTACCAGGTGTTTCGCTGGGCGAGGCGATCTCTGGGCACGGCCCCTGGGCGGCACAGCCAGTACTCGCTCTGGGCGCGGGTTTGGCCGAAGCCCTGGAGGCGATCCACGCGGCCGGGGTCGTCCACCGGGACCTGAAACCCTCCAACGTGCTTCTCGCTGCCGACGGCCCGAGGGTGATCGACTTCGGCATCTCGGTGGCGAGCGAGGACAGCGTGCTGACCCACACCGGCATGACGATAGGCACTCCTGGCTTCATGTCCCCAGAACAGCTCACCGGGCAGCCGGTCGGACCGGCCAGCGACGTCTTCGCCCTGGGCGCGCTGTTGGCTTATACCGCCACTGGAGTCGGCCCGTTCGGCACCGGCACCCCGCACGCCCTGCACTTCCGCGCCGTATATGAACAGCCCAGCCTGGCCTCGCTCGCACCCGAACTGCGCCCTGTGGTGGCCGCCTGCCTGACCAAACAGCCCGACCAGCGCCCCACCGTGGACGCCCTGCTCAACTGGCTGACCACCGTAGGCCGCTGCGACATGGGCGAAGAGACGGCCCTCACCACGCTGCTACTCACCGAGCCCGGTTGGATGCCCGACCCGATCGCCCGGCTAGTACGGGAACATGCTGATACATCCCTTCCCCCCACTCCGCCCCCCACTGCGCCGGGCAAACCTCCCGCACTTCCCAACGCACCGGCACCGGCACCGGCACCGGCACCGGCACCGGCACCGGCACCGGCACCGGCACCGGCACCCGCACCCGCACCCGCACCCGCACTGCACCAGGCACCCACCCAGATCGGGCAGTCGTCTGGCCCGGTCCTGGCCTCTCCCGCTTCCGCCGCCAGTGGATCCGACGTGGCAGAGCAGCCGAAGGGGGCGGCCGACCAGGCACGCGACCGTGTACCGGCCGGTGCGGAGCCCCTCGGCATTCCCCATCCACGGCCGGAACCACACCATCGCCGCATACCACCGCTGGTGGCCGCGCTGGGGGTTGCCCTGGCAACCTCAGCGATCGCGGTACTCGCGGTCTTTCTGGGGGAGACCGGTTCGGATGGCAAGGGCGGCGAGTCTCCTGAGGAGGAGCAGACGCGCTCGTACTCTCCCTCCCCTGAGTCCTCTGTCCCCTCCGACTCCTCGCCGAGCGCGACAGAGCCCCGTGATGTCGGCCCCGTGAAGTTCGCCAAGCTGCCCGAGGCATGCAAGACGATCACCGAAGGGACGCTTGAGCAGCTGGTGCCTGGTGTGACGGATCGGAACGGCACGGCCGACACGAGCAACACGGCCGACTACACCCGCTGTTACTGGAGCGGCAGGGACGACACCGACCACTTCCGCTTTCTCTCCGTTGCCCTGTGGCGCTACGACTCCGACACACGCAGCGGCGAGAAGCACGCCGAGGACACCTACACGAACGTCATCGCCAACGTCCGGACAAGCACTGACGCCTGGAACATCAAGACTGAGCCCGTGTTCGGCATCGGCGACCAGGAAACCGCCATGAGCTCCGACTCGAAGACAAACGACCACAACTATAAGGACGCGACGCTCGTGGTCCGTACGGGCAACGTCGTGGTCAGGGTCTACGACAGTGGCACGGGCTTCGCCGGCGCGCGCCCGCCCGACTCCGCGAGCATGGTGCGGGATGCGACGACAGCGGCGAAGGCCGCCATCGAATCGGTCGCTGAGGCCAACAGATAGCTCGGAGGCCGCGGGTACGCCGTCCGCGCCGCGACGGCCCGTCTGACCGCCGCGCCCGCCATGGTCGGTCGACGGCCATGTCATAGCCACCATCTTGGCGCCCCCCCTCGCTACGGGATGGGCTCCCGCCCACCGAGGGCCGTGACGGCCGGGCCGATCTGGCTATTGGCGACGTCGGGGCACAACTGCTGGGCGGGGCTCACGTCCTGTGCCGCTGACCTCCCCTGCCGGACGTCACGCCGCGAGGGCTGTTGCCGTCAAGAGCACGCAGCGGCACCGGCTCAGCGAGCCGTCACACGATCGCGACGGGATGGTAGCGCAGGTTCACCGCCGCTGCGCGATGGTGACCGTTGAGGAGCTCAAGCCGTACGGGCGCGCCACCGAGGTTGTCGAACAGGCGAATCCCGTCGCCCAGGAGGACGGGCGCGATGTGTCACCTCGCGGCTTTCGCCGAGATCGTGGTGCTGGCGAACCTGGTACTCAACACGCCGACGGCCGGCATCGACCCCGAGAGCTCTACCTGGCGACGACAGTCGAGCTGAGCCGACGGCTAGCGTGGATCTACGCACTCTCGGGACCCAGGGCCCTCTCTGCCGGCGGTTCTGCCTCTGTCGCGAACGAGACTTCCGTGAGGAGCCGGGCTGAGTTCGGCTCGTGGACAACACTGAGATCACGGGCACCGGTCTCCGTTGTACGTCCGCCGTCATCACTTCGGCCGCCGAACGGGATTCACGCCGTCGGTGAGCAGATCGAGGCCGCCACAGGGCGGGTGGCTCAGATCTGACGGTCGTTTCGATGACGGCCAAGGGCCCGACCGAAACGCTCCGAGATACCCGGCATGAGGCTTTCGCCGTCAGCTGGCCGGTCCAGGCCGAAGACGTAGCCCGGGAAGTCCAGTTCTTTCTGCACAGCCCAGATAGCCTCGTGATCCTGGGGCGGAAGAATCCGCGCCGGGTCGCCCACGGCTACCCAGCCGATCGGCACCATCGAGTCGGCGGGCAGTACCGTGCGCAGGTGTACGATTCCGTTGATGCGCACCTCCGAGCGCGTTCCGATCCGCGCGCCGTTGAACACACGGCTTCCGGTCGCCAGGAATACCTCGTCCTCCACCGAGCATCCGGTCAGGTACGAGGTGGGGCCGACCAGGACCTGCCGCCCCAGGACCAGTGGATCGCGGCGTGTCCCGCGCAGGACCGCGTTCTCCATCACGATGCAACCCTCGCCGAGTTCCACCGGGCCACCCTCCGCAGTGAGCACGGCGCCGAACAGCACCCGACACCCCGCTCCCACCCGCACGTCCCCACTCAGTGTCGCGGTCGGCGCGACAAAGGCCGTGGGGTGCACGGTCGGCGAACAGCCCTCGTGATCGATCAGCATCCCGCGATCATGCCGCAGTCTGGTCCGTTCACGCACGCCGTTCCGCCAGGTAAGACCGCAGGCGCCGGGACGTCTTGATCTTGTTGCTGGGTGTGCTGGTTGGGGTGCGGACCCGAGACTGGAGGGCTCGCTCAGCCAGTTCGCGGCTCTCGCCGGGTGACGGCCGGTGGGGCTCGCACGACGGTCGCCACCGCATTGAAAAAACCCGACTCGCGCGTCCCGCGCCCTTTTCCACACTTCCCTGTCCATCGGAACAGGCAGTAGGCCGGGGGAGCGGGACAGACCGGACCTGGTGACCTCAAGCGCAGCGATGATGGTTCCCAAAACGACGTTCATTCTCACGGCCAGCGCCTCGGCCTGGGCGGTCCGAGGAGCCGGACCTGCTCCAGAGGGGCCCGTAGCGGCTCGGAGAATTTGCTTTTCAACTGCGCGACGTCGAGAGCCCTCGTGGCTCCCGCTACCTCCAGCGGGAGCCCCTCTTGCCGGAGGAGGGCCTCTGCAGCGGTATCCCATGCAGCGAGCAGCTCGACGTACGCGCTCTGCCGCTGCGCGCGCAGCCACTGCTGATGCTCCACCGCCGCCTGGTCCCGGAGCGTCCGGCGCCCCGCCAGCAGGCCGAGCATGCCTGCTATGGCCGCTGCCACGAGGGAGCGCCGAGCTGGCGGGCGAGGCGCTCGACGGCGGCGCTCGGCAGCTCGATCCGCGTCTGTGGGGCGCAGGGTGGCGAGGGAAGCGCGGGGTCGGCCATGAGCCAGCAGTCTGGTGGGCAGCAGACCTGTCTTCACGGCCTTCGTCCTCGTCAGTGCGCCCTGGTCGGAGCACATGATCAGGCGAGGGCCGCCCCAGCGTCCGGTGGATGCGCAGTGGGCGACCCAGTTCTAGGCCGCGTTCAAGGCTGCAGGGACCGGGGTGCCTCGCAGCGACAGGCGGGGGAGTGCGAGGACTGGGTCCGAGGCGGAGCCGTGCTAGTGGGGGGGTACTCGCAAAGCGGCCAGCACGGGCAGGTGGTCCGTGGCTGCTCGCAGGTCTCGTTCCAAGACGCCGGAGAGCCCCATCGGTACTCCGCACCCCAGCACCTGAACCCCCTGTGTGGCGAAGACGGCGTCGATGCGCTGCAGCGGATCGCCCAGCCGGGTGGTGTGCTCCCGCCCCCACGGCTTCGTCGCCCAGCCGTCCTGCAGAGCGCCCGCGAGCAGGCCGAAGGTATAGCCGTCGGGCCGGTCGTTGAGGTCGCCCGCGGCAACCGCGTGCGGCACGTCCATGGCGGACAGCCGCTCAAGGAGCAGTTGTCCCTGTTCGTAGCGCTCCTGAGCGTTGATGCTCAAATGACAGCTGAGCACACCGAGGCGGACCCGGCCGAAGCGCAACATGGCGGTGGCGAAGCCGCGCTGGTGCAGGCCAGGGGTGCGGGGCAGCAGGACGTCCTCGGTGCGCACCACGTGCGCGCGGAGCGAGGTGAGGATCATGGGGCCGGAGGCGGTGGCGCCGCCCGCAACGTACACGAGCCCCGAAGTCCGGGCGAGACGGGCGGCGGCCTTGCGCCAGCCGAAGAACCGCGGCGCCTCCTGAACGCAGACCACATCAGGCCGGCAAGCCCCGATCACCCGGGCGAGAGCCGCGACGTCGTCGCGCATGGAACGGATGTTGTAACTGAGCACGCGCACGACCACGCAACCCTCAGGCTCCGTCGCCGACATCGGCAGATCCTCCACGCTTCCCCTCTCGATGTTTTCGCTTCCCGCTGGTCACCAAGCGAGTGTGCCCTGGAATTTCCTGCCAGCATGCTGAAATTTCATTGACCGCGCAGGCGAGGGCGAACGGCGCGCGCGGACCGGTTGGGCTGGGAGGCTTCCCCCTCTTGAAGTCAAGCGTGTCGCCCGACACCCACGTCCTGGGACGGCACAACGAGGCGTTCACGAGAGGTGACCGGCACTCAGGGGTTCGAGGTGCGGCAGAGGGGCTACCCAAGACGCCCTGCGGCTCTGCGGTGCCGGAACCATCTCCAGCTCCGGGTCCGCCGCCACTGCGGCCTCCCACTCCGCTGCGGTGATCTCTGGCCCTTCTTCGTCCCACCAGTTCTCGCGACTGGTGATGTGAACGTCGTAGCCCATGGCCGTGACGGCAGGCGACGACACTGACAACGATGAGGCGCGGCAACTTCGCCCTCGGGTCACTCACGATCCAGAACACCCGCACCAGTCGCTCGCTCGCGGCGGTTGTCCTGGTGATCGCCGTGGTGGCAGCGGTACTGCTCCTGCGGGGCGGCGATGACGAGAGGACCGCCGCTCCCCTGAAGGACATGGCCGTGCTGCGCTCTGTCGTGCCCGACCCGGGCAGTGTGCCGGCGGGCTGGAGCCGGCCATCGAAGGTGATGTCGAAGGAGTTGAGTGCGGCCTTCCGTCGTTGGGTCCAGCGTTTGCGTCCCTGGCCGGTGGGGTCCAGGCTCGTGTCGGCCATGTGGACGACCATCAGGCGCGGCACGCCGTCGAGGTCGAGGCGGCACTGACGCTCGGTGGCGAGGCAGGCCAGGGCGTCGTGGATGCCGGCGACGTCGCCGCGGTGCGTCACCGTCGGCAGGTCCTTCGCCCACAGGTGGGCGACCCGCTTGGCGTCGAGGATCAGGGCGTGGGCGCCCTGCTGCAGGAGCTGGGCGATGATGGTGCGCAGGTTGGTCGCGCGGCCCCCGCCGTTGGCGGGGCAGACCGGGATGTGCGGCGCGTCGTCGATGTCGACGGCGATCGCCCGTCCGTCGGTGCCGATGCCGATGAGCGCGCCGCGGCGGGCAGCGCCTCCAGCTGCGCTGGGCGTACGAGGGCGTGAGGTTCGAGCCGTCCGGTGTCGACCACTCGTCTGCCGCGGCGGGGTGCTCTGCCGGTGCTCTCCGCACGCGACTGCATCCTTTGGACTACTGCGTTTTCGGCCCTGTGGAGGACGATCTTGCGGCACCGCCGCGAGAGGGTTGATCCGTGCGAACAACCATCGGATACACCGTCGAAAGCATCGGCTACGTCGCAGGAGCCCAGGGGCTTGTCAGCTTCGCCTCGCAAACCTTCTTCGGCACGGAGTGGGGCTGGCTGCACAAGGTCGTCGACCTTCCGTCCACCGCTTACCTCGGCATCGTCGCCATGGGGCTGGCGCTCATCGTCGGCGGGGTGAAGACGCGGAAGACGCCTCAGCGCCAGACGGTCGCCTGACCGGCGCGCCTTTCAGCCCGCAACGCCCAAAGGACGATGCCAAGCGTGCCCGGTGGCGTGGTGTGAGTGTGCGTTGAGTCGGGTCTTCCTTGGTTCGTGATCGCTCGATCGTGGTACTGGTCGCCGTACGAGGCCGTCTGGTGAGCATGTCCATACTGAGATGCGGGGCGGGAAGAGAGAGCCGTACCTCAGTGATTTATCGGACGGGCAGTGGGCGTTGATCGAGCCGGTGATCACGGCCTGGAAGCAGGACCGGGTGGCGCGGTCGGCGACGGGCGACCCGGGCTCCTGCGACCTGAGGGAGGTCGTGAACGCGATCTTCTGTCAGAACCGGACGGGCTGCCAGTGGCGGGAGTTCGCCCTCTACGACACGTCTGTCCCGTACGCGCTCGCCTTCGACCACGGTGTCGACCACCACTTTCTGCGCTTCCCCCGCTCCGCGCTCGCGCTGCCCGAGCGCTCGCTGCGAGCGATGACCGCGGTCACGTTCGGCAAGACCGCCGACTGCTCGCCACGAACGGCGGTTTCCCGGGGCCCGCGGGGGAGAAGTGCGGCAAGTACCAGGCCAAGGACCCGCACACCGGGACCGGACCGGTCAGACGCGTCTGGCCTGGTCCCTCTTCGGCAGCGCCCAGGCCGATCCCTACGTCTGGGGCACCTTGCGCCTGCCCGGATACGTCCCGCCGCCCGACCAGCCGGTGCAGCCCGCGCGGATTCCCCAGGAGGCCGCCCGCAGCAGCGGCTCCACGGCGTCCGCCGAGCAGGCCCGGCGCACCGGTGTCCCTCTCGCGGGCGGTCCGCGACGACCACGGCAAGAGGGCTGACCTCCGGGTGGTATCGAGACCGCCCACCGCGATCGGGCAGGCGTTGCGGTCAGACCTCGCCCAGACGGCGCCGGTCCTCCTCGTCCCACTTCCTGGTGTCACGCGGCGCCGCGTAGGGCTCCTCGTCCGGTGGCAGGCCGCCGGCGATCGCTCGCTGGCGCACGATCTCCGCGTCGAACTCCAGGCCCAGCAGGATGGCCAGGTTGGTGATCCAGAGCCACACCAGGAAGACGATGATGCCGGCCATCGCGCCGTAGGTCTTGTTGTAGGACGCGAAGTTGGCGACGTAGAACGCGAACGCACCGGAGGCGACCATCCAGATCAGCAGGGCCAGGAAACTGCCCGGGGTGATCCATTTGAGGCCCTTGACCTTCGCGTTCGGGCACGCCCAGTACAGGAGCGCGATCATGAGGGTGACCAGGGCAGCCAGGACGGGCCATTTGGCGATCGACCACACCGTCAAGCCGGCGCTTCCGATGCCGAGTGCGGTGCCTGCCTGGCGGGCGAGGCCGCCGGTGAAGACCACGATCAGTGCGCTGATCACCGCCAGGACCATCAGGACCACGGTGAGTCCGATCCGTACGGGAAGGAGCTTCCAGACCGGCCGGCCTTCGGGCATCTCATAGACCGCGTTGGCCGCGCGGATGAACGCCGCGACGTAGCCGGACGCCGACCACACGGCCAGGACCAGGCCGACGATCGCCATCACCGAGCCGAGGCCCGCGCTGTCCTGTAGTTGCCGCACCGCGTCGGTGATGATGTCCCGGGCCGATCCGGGCGCGAACCGCTGGACGTTGTGCAGGACCTTGTCGGTGGTCGACTGACCGGTCATGCCCAGGAGCGACACCAGCACAAGCAGCGCGGGAAACAGCGACAGCACGCCGTAGTACGTGAGCGCCGCCGCGCGGTCGCTCAGCTCGTCGTCCCTGAACTCCCGCAGGCTGCCTTTGAGTACCGCGCCCCATGCTCGCCTCGGCAGCTCTGTCGGAGTATCCGGCGCCGCCCGCTGCACCTCCGGCGGCGGGCCTGCCTCCCGCGCGTCCCCACCGGTGCTGCCGTTGCCATTTCGCCCTCGAAGGTGCCACTTCGCCATGCGCGCCGGTTACCCCGGAGAGCCGGTTTCACGCCAACTGTCCCTTCCTGGACGGGGCGCTCCCGCCCTGTCCGACCGGCAGACCTATGCTTCCGCCTTCACCCGGCAGCTGTACGGAAGCGATGCCGTGTACACCCCGTGGGCGAAGAGCGGGGGTGTCCGCGAGGCGTGGGCACCATCCCCTCCGCGTCACCCGGTCGTGGCGAATCCGGCCCGCGAGTTCACGTTCCTCCCCTCTCCGGGCTCTTACGGAGTGACGGGCTTCCCGGTTCCGGGGCCGCGACCGTACGAAAGGGCGTTCATGGATGCGGGCACGGCGGTCACCGCCATCGTCTCGATCATCGCCGCGAAAACCTGCGCCGCGCTGGGCCTGTGGCTGCGCCGGCGCTTACGGCGGGAACAGGACGACAGCCGCTACCGGCTGGAACTCGACGACCGGCACGCCGACGGACGTCACGTACGGATGACGGTCACCCTCGCGCGGGTCCAACGGACGGACTCGGCGGCATGATCGGCCCGGACCCGTCCCATGGTTCTCACCGCCCCGCCACGGGCTCCGCCGCCCGCACCGGCCCGGACGACGAGAGCCGGGGCGAACGCGTCGAAGTCGACGAGCAGTTCTCCGCCTTCTATCGCGATACGATCCGTCAACTCGTCGCTTTCCTGGTCAACCAGGGTGCCCCGTTCCACGTCGCCGCCGATGTCGCCCAGGACACGATGATCAAGGCGTACCGCCGGTGGAACGACCTGGACAGGCCACGGGCCTGGGCGTACAGGGTCGCCTCGCGTGCCCTGGTGCGATGGGTCGCGTCGGTCGAGGAGGACCCGGTCGACCAGGTCCCCGAGCCCAACGCGCTGCTCGTCCGCCCGGACGCCATTGCCGAGTGGGAGGGCCGCTACGACCTGCTGCCGGTGCTGCGGAGTCTGCCGTTCCGTCAGCGACAGGTCCTGGCCTGGACGCTGGCCGGGTACAAGCCGGGTGACATCGCCGCGGAAATCGGCCTGCCGTCCGAGACGGTACGCGCCAACCTGGCGAAGGCCCGCCGTGCCGCAGCCGCCCGTCTCAAGGAACGGGAGGGGCCGCAGTGACTCCCGAGCCGCAGCCTCACCCGGGCGACCGCCCGGCCGAGCAGCTGGGCGACCGCCTCGACCGGTACGGGCGCGCCCTGACCGAGGGGCTCGACGACGTCCTGGACGTGGAGGCCGGTCTCCACGAGGTGCTGCTCCAGTCCCGCCATGATGCCGCGGTGGCGAACCTCGACGACATCCTGGACACGGAGGCGGGATTGCGGGATGCCCTGGACCGGGAGTCGGAGACCGGCACGGAGGGGGAAGGCCGAGCGCTTGCACCCGTGCCTCCTGCGGAAGACACCCCTCGCTCCTCGGCTGCTGCCGTACCGTCGCGGACCGGCCGGGAACTGTGGTCGTACAAGGAAATCGCGCTGCTGTTGGGCGTGCGGTCCCAGACCCTGCGTTCGTACCGCAAGCACGGCCTGCTCCCGCCGCCGGACGTGGTCGAAGGCGGCGCCCCGTACTGGTTCGCGGACACGATCCGAGCCTGGTATCAGCGCAGTGCCGCCGCCCGCCCACGCCCCCGCGACATCGACGACTAGCGATGGATCGGGGGCGGCGTCGCGGTCGGCCGGGAAGCCAGTGGCGGCTGTTGCAGGGCGGTGACAAAGGCCGGGCAACGCGTTCGGGGCGAGGGGCATCTTCTCAGGCAAGAAGCGAGCAAACAGTATCAACTCACTGACGCGTGAGATCTGGGGCTTTTCGACTGAGAGGGGTTTTCATGGCCATCACCAAGCGGCACTTCCTGCGTTTCGCCGCCGTGGGCGTCATCAGCGCGGCGTCCGTCGTTCTCGCGGGAACCGTTGCCTCGGCCGCCACCCCGGCGCCCGGTAGCTCCGTCGCGCGGGCGACCGCCGCCGAGGCCGGCATCACCGCCAAGCCGTCGGCAACCTCGGTGAAGGCATGGCAGCTGTTCCGGGTCACCGGCACCGCGACCGGCCTGAAGGCGGGCAGCAAGATGGCCCTCCAGCAGAAGCAGGGCAAGAAGTGGGTCAGCCTGCCCGCCGTGACGCAGCTCAGCTCCAGGGGCACCTACTCGCTCGGCGTAAAGCTGGGCCTGAAGGGCAAGAACGACCTGCGCATCCTGAGCGGGAACACGGCTTCGCCGGTGTTCGACGTGACCGTCCACTGACCTCCGTACCTCCCGTGCGGGTCCCCTGCATGACCCGCGTGCACAGACCGACAGCCCGTGGCCGTTCCGGCCGCGGGCTGGCGTTCCGCGGGATCTCCGGCTCTGGATCCCGTTCGCTGTCGGCGCGTCAGGTGCCGGTCTCCTTCCGTTCCTTGTGGCTTCAACTGGCCTACCCTGCCCGCGTCTTGAGGCGTCTCTATGTTCTGTTGGGGGTTCTTCTGGAAGAAGGGGCTCATGGACACACCGCCGGCGCTGCAGGCCCGTGGGATCACCAAGTGTTTCGGCGACGTCATCGCACTCGACGGCGTCGATCTGGAGGTGGCGCAGGGGCAGATCCATGGCCTGGTCGGACCGAACGGCGCGGGCAAGACGACCTTGCTCGGGCTTCTGCTGGGACTGGCCGTCGCCGACAGTGGCCGACTGGAGATCCTGGGGACGCCGGTCGGGCGCGAGCTCGCCGCTCCCGGCGGGGTCGCCGGCTTCGTGGACGGACCCGGCCTCTACCCCTCGCTCACCGCCCGGCAGAACCTCGCCGCCCTGGCAGCCCTGCGCGGCCACGACGCGCGGACGGCGGGGATCGACGACGTGCTCGACGAGGTCGGGCTCACCGATGTCGCCGACGACCGGGCCCGCGGCTTCTCGCTCGGTATGCGCCAGCGGCTCGGGCTCGGCGCCGCCCTGCTCACCAAGCCCCGGCTGCTCGTCCTCGACGAACCGGCCAACGGCCTCGACCCGGCAGGAAAGAGACACGTGCACGGTGTCCTGACCCGGCTCGCCGCCGACGGAACCGGCGTCGTGCTCTCCAGCCACCGCATGGACGACGTCGAAGCGCTGTGCTCCGAGGTCACGGTCCTCGCCACCGGACGGGTCGTCTTCTCCGGCCCGCTCGGCAAGCTCGCCGCCGAGAACCGTGAACTCGACTACCGGCTCATCACCTCCGACCCGTCGGCTGCCCGGCGGCTGGCGGACGAGACGGACGGGATCCGGACCGTCGACGACGCCGAGGGGCGACGCGACTCCGGCGTGCTCGTCGTGCGCGCCCTGGTGCCTGCCCTCGACGAGTTGGTGAGGCGGCTCGTCCACGCGGACATCGCGCTGCGCGAGCTCGCCCCGGTGGCCTCGCCGCTCGAAACCGCCTTTCTCTCCCTCACCGAGCCGCTCACCGAGAAGCCGATCGCGCGACAGCGGCAGATCGAGCCGCAGGAGGCCGGACGATGACCACGGCCGTCGCCGCCCCCCACGCTTCCGCCGCCCACCGCGTCCCGGTGGTGCGCGCATACCGCTTCGAGCTGGTCAAGCTCGTCTCCCAGTGGCGTATCCGCCTGCTGGTGCTCGCCTGCTGGCTCGTGCCGGGTGCCTTCGTCGCCCTGGTGGCCCAGCAGAGCACGCTCCCCACGGACACGCTCTTCGGCCGCTGGATGCACGCGACCGGGTGGGCCGGACCGCTGGTGACGCTCGGGTTCTGCGGTAGCTGGGCGCTGCCCCTGCTGACCTCGGTGGTCGCCGGTGATGTGTTCGCCTGCGAGGACCGGCTCGGGAC